>NZ_JALVTW010000021.1 GCF_027023985.1 Persephonella sp.
GGGGATGGGAAGTTAATTTTATTGAATTGCTCTAATTGTTGTTTAAGTTCTTTCTCAAATTCTAAAATATGGTTGTTTTCTTCATATATTTTTAAACTTTTCAAAATTTCATTTATTTTTCTTTGAAGTTCTCCTAGGTTTACATTTGCAAATTTTACCTCTGTTATTATTGTGTTAAATTCAGATATATCTATTCCTATACTGTGAATATTCATTTCATTCGCTTGTATTAATGTGGTTCCACTTCCAACAAATGGGTCTAAAACTATATCTCCTTCTTTAAAATACCTCTTTAGGAAATATTCAACTAATTGGGGAATAAATTTCCCTTTATAAGAATGTAGTCTATGAACATGTTTTGTTCTTTCTCTTTCTGGTATCCAATCAAATGATAATTCCCAATTAATATCTTTACCTAATTTTTCTTTTATTTCCTTTTCCTTGTTTAGAACATTTTTTTCATAATATTTTTTTAATTCATCCAAAGAGATGAGAGTTTTTCCGTCTTTCTCATATCTATTTATTTTTCCATAATTTACTAAATATGATATGTTGCTTTCTGTTATTTCTCTATTCAAAAATTCACTCGCCCATTGAGATGCCTCTTTAAAAGTTAACAATTTTTTTTCTAATACTTTCATTTTTATCTTACCCTTACCACTATTTTTCCAAAAAACTGTCTGCTGAGGAGTTTTTTATATGCATCTTTTATATTTTTAAACTCGAAAACGCTATCAATTACAGGTTTTAGTTTGTCCGGGAAAAATTTAAGATAATGTGCAACTTCTCCTTTGGTTCCCATATAAACTCCGTGTATTGTTAAATTTTTACCGAATATTTTCCTCAGATTTATTTGCGGTTCTCCTCCTGTTGTTGCCCCAAAAGTAACCACTTGACCACCTTTTTTTGTTGCTTCTATAGAGTTTGGAAATGTTTCCTGCCCAATATGGTCTATAACAATATCACACATTTTGCCATTTGTGATTTCCCTTACTTTCTCAACAAAATCTTCTTTCTTATAATTTATGACAAAATCTGTTCCTATCTCTTCTGCTTTTTTTGCTTTCCAGTCATCTCCTACAGTTGTTATTACTTTGGCTCCATATAATTTTGCTATCTGGATGCCTGCTGTCCCAACCCCACTACCGCCGCCGTGGATAAGAACAGTATCCCCCGGCTTTACTCCGGCTCTTGACACAAGGGAATGCCACATTGTTGTGTATGTAATACCTATTGATGCTGCTTCTTCAAAAGAAAGTCCTTCAGGAATTTTAAATGCATTTACAGCCGGAATTTTTACATATTCTGCAGATACACCATTTTGGATAACCCCAAGAATATTATATTTATCACATTGGTTATCTTTCCCTGATAAGCAGTTTTCACAATAACCACAGGATAGACCAGGATAGACTATAACCTTATCTCCTTCTTTTATATGCTTAACTGCCTTTCCTACTTTTACGACAACACCTGCACCATCTGAGGCAAAAATATGTGGCAGTGGTATCTGAACAGGATATTTACCTTCCATTATCCATATATCCAGATGATTTAAAGAAAAAGCTTTAATATTGACTAAAATTTCATCCTCGTTTATTTCAGGAATAGGAAAATCCCCTATCTTAATATTTTCATAGCTGCCATGTTTATCGTAATATGCTGCTTTCATTTTAACCTCCTTAATTTTTTCAGGATTATAACCATTTTACATTGAAATTTAAGGTATAATAACCATAAAAAAGTTTTAAGGGGACGCTATTGAAAGCAGATTTAAAGTGGAAATTGTTACTCACATTCGGAGTTTTGGTAGTTTCAATCTATTTTATTTTTTCAAAACCTGTAAAGCTGGGACTTGACCTTCAAGGTGGCATGAGTATTGTTCTTGAGGTTGATGTAGACCATGTAATACAAACCCAGTATAAACAACTGGCCGCAGACATAAAGAAAAAACTGAAAGAAGCAAATATAGATGTTCTTAATATAAAAGTCTCCAAAGACAAAATAATTATTTCCCTTCTTGACCCTACCCAGATAGATAAGGCATACAAAATAATTTCTGATAATTTTCCGCAGATAAAAGCAGAAACTTCCGATGGAACAATTACAGTTGCATTTGCTCCATGGGAATTAAAAAGAATTAAGAAACTTACTATTCAACAGGCTGTTGAAACAATCAGAAACAGGATAGATGAATTTGGAACTTTAAATGCAAATGTTTCTAAACTTGGGGAAAAAAGAATTCTTGTTGAAATTCCCGGGGTTGTTGACCCTGAAAGAGCTAAAGCTATTATCGGTAAAACAGCCCAGCTTGAACTTCTTGAAGTTGTTGATAGTGCATTTAGCAAAGAAGAATTATTGAAACGTTATCCAAAATTACCTCCAGGAACAAAAATATTAGAAGGGGTTCCAGAAAAAATAAACGGTAAAGAAGTCAAAGAATGGTTCCTTGTAAAAGACACTCCTATTGTTACAGGTTCACAGTTAAAAGATGCAAGGGCTGGAGTTGATAGTAGAGGAAAACCTGCTGTTAATTTTGAGCTTACAGATGAAGGGGCTGCAATTTTCGGTGAAGCTACTGCTAAAATGATAGGTAAAAGACTAGCAATAGTATTAGATAACAAGGTTGTTTCTGCACCAGTTGTCCGTTCCCGTATATCAAAATCCGGACAGATCACCGGAAACTTTACCCCTGAAGAAGCTGCAGACCTTGCTGTAGTTCTTAGAGCCGGTGCATTACCTGCTCCTGTTAAAATTCTTGAAGAAAGGGTGATAGGACCAACCCTTGGTAAAGATTCTATACAAAAAACATTAAGAGCAGGTATAGTTGCCTTAATTCTAGTTGGATTATTTATGATATGGAGATATGCAATTTCCGGATTTATCTCTGTAATGGCATTACTGTTTAACGGAATTCTTCTGTGGGCAGCAATGGTTTTCTTAGATGTTACACTTACCCTCCCTGGTATAGCAGGTATTATTCTAAATATTGGTATGGCTGTTGATGGTAATGTAATTATATTTGAAAGAATTAAAGAAGAACTTAAACGGGGTAGAACCCTCCGTGTTGCCATAGAAGAAGGTTTCAAAAGGGCATGGGATGCTATTCTTGACGCCCAGATTACTACGTTAATTGCAGCATTTGTTTTATTCCAGTTTGGAACAGGGCCACTTAAAGGATTTGCAGCTACATTATCTATAGGGACAATTACTTCCATCTTTACAGCTGTATTTGTTACTAAATTGTTCCTTGATATAGTTCTTGGCGGTAAAAAATCCCTTAAATATGCATTTTAGGAGTGAGTAAATGAGGAACTTTTTAAATGAACCACCAAAAATAGATTTTATGAAAATAAAAAAGCAGGGATATATAGTTTCTACCCTACTTGTTATTGCCAGTCTTGTATTAATTTTTACAAAAGGTTTTAATCTTGGTCTTGATTTTACAGGAGGAACGTCTATTCAAGTTAAGTTTTTAGACAAAGTATCATCTGCTCAAATAAGAGAAGCCCTTCGTCTTGTAAATCTTCAGGACTCAATGATTCAAGAAATTGGGACAGAAGGAAATGAATATGAAATAAGAGTTTCTTTAAAAAAAGGAAAATCTTCAGAGATAGTCAAAAAAGTAAAAAAAGCTCTCAAAGAAAAGTTTGGAGATAAATTTGAGATTAGGAAAATAGATTATATTGGTGCTGTAGTTGGAGAAGAGCTACGGAAAGCCAGTGTTTATTCTATTATTGCTGTTATGATAGCTATTCTTATATATGTTGGATTTAGATTTGAACCAGTATTCGCGATTGGTGCTGTAGTTCCACTATTCCACGATGCAATAATAACTCTTGGCTTTTTCTCTCTATTGGGTGAGGAAGTTAATCTGTCTGTTATAGCAGCAATTTTAACAGTGTTAGGTTATTCTCTTAACGACACAATCATTATATTTGACAGAATAAGGGAAAATATAAAAATCAGAGGTAAGAAAAATCTGCTGCAACTGGTTAATCAAAGTATAAATGAAAACCTTTCCAGAACGATTATAACTTCTGGAACAACCCTGTTCTCAGTTCTGGCTCTTTATCTATTTGGTGGGGAATCACTAAAAGGCTTTTCACTGGCACTCCTTATCGGTATAATGTTTGGAACATATTCTTCCATATATGTGGCATCCCCAATTGTTGTTGACCTTGAAAGATTCCTTAAGAAAAAAGGAGGAGAAAGCAAAAAAGCTGCAAAACCTGCCTGATTTTAAATATAACAGTTTATTTATGGAAATATAAAATATGGCAAAATTTGATAAAACCTTAAGGAATATAATCCAAAATATCCCCAAAAGTTTATAAGCATTCTAACAGGAAAAAAAGGTTCTAAAATTCTTGATAATACCTTCCTATATGCTACAGAAAAAGTGGCAGATTTAGTCTTAGAAATAGAAGATTGTTATATTTTCCACCTGGAAGTGCAAACACAAAACGATAAAAATATGTCCTTTAGAATGTGTGAATAAAAGCGAATAGATGTTTGGATATTTCTATAGAAATTGTTGAAAAGTAAAAAAAATTTTATCAAACAGGCATATGTGTATATGATAGTATCAACAAATCTAAACTATTTAAGGGTGGAATTCAGATTATAGTAGAATTACATAAGTTATATAGATATCTTTTTAAGGATATATTAATTGAATGAAAAGAAGGGGGGAGATTATCCCCCTTCTATATTAGTGAAGGTTTTTCCAGATTTTTCTTTTCCAAGCATAAGTAAGACCAATCATAACGAGCATATAAGCCAGAACAATGATACCAACTTTCTTTCTTTGCTCTCTGTGAGGGTCAGATATCTTATCAAGATAAGCAAGTAAATTTTCTTCAGCTTCTTCTTTTAATCCAACCCTTGGCATAGAAGTTCCCGGAATTATAACCTGAGGTCTGTTTATAAACGCTTCAAGATATTCTTTTCCTTTAGCTCTCATTATGACAGAAAGGTCAGGAGGAACTTTACCGAGGTATTTTTTCAGATTTTGTGTTGGAGTTTCAGCATAAATTTTTTGATACTTTACGCTGTGACATCTTCCACATGCCTGTTTAACAAGCTCTTTTCCTTCTACTTTTTTAGCCGTTGATTTGAGATAAGCAATAATATCAGCTATTTGTTGGTCATTAAGACCCATTGCGGGCATTGC
The DNA here is from genome assembly GCF_027023985.1 of Persephonella sp. Classification (NCBI taxonomy): domain Bacteria; kingdom Pseudomonadati; phylum Aquificota; class Aquificia; order Aquificales; family Hydrogenothermaceae; genus Persephonella; species Persephonella sp. The sequence goes on from NZ_JALVTW010000021.1 coordinate 5,177, forward strand.
TATTTTTTTGAATTCTGTTGCTTTTGCAGGATTTTTAATAAAGTGATACAGGAATTTTTCATCTACAAAAGATGCAATGTTTGAAAGATCAGGAGGCACCACGCCAAATGAAGCAGCTGCAGTTTTTGGGTCCATAGGTGCTTTTATTCCATCAGCTTTAAGTCCGTGACAAGAAGCACAGAACATTTGGAAGTTTTGCTTTCCTTGTTGTGCATTTCCATTTAAAGAAGGTGCAGGACCGAGGTCAGAAAATTTATAGTCAGGTAAGTGATTTTTTTCAATAGCTTCTTCGATATGTTTGTGCATAATACTGTGTGCAAGAGGCTCAATTCCCCAGTAAGTAATACCTACTATAATAGCTACTATTATAAGTATTTTTAAGTCCTTCATTATTGCCCACCTCCAGAAGCTGCCTTTCTTTTCTCAATGGCTGAGATAATTGGGAGTGAAAAGAAGAATAGGAAGTAAATAATAGATGTTATAAATCCAAGCCATGCGAACATACCTGTTGGTGGCAGCTTACCAAGAATTGTTAATGCTACAAAATCTGCAACAAAAATCCACCACATAATTTTAAACAGTGGTCTATGCTTTCCACTTACATAAGGATATGGAGATGTATCAAGCCATGGTAAGAAAAGTGGAATAAACATAGATAATACGAAAGCAATAAGACCAAGGTTTTGGCTAAAGAAGAATCCTCTCAATACTTCATAGAAGGAAAGGAAATACCATTCAGGATAGATATGAGGAGGTGTCTGTAAGTAGTTTGCAGGCTGGAAGTTAATTGGATCCATTGCAAATTCGTAATTAAAGAATACCAGATAGAAGAAGAAGAATAGGAATAAAGACATTACAAAATATTCTTTTGACATAAATACAGGCCAGAAAGGAATTCCTTTTTCTTTCTTCTCTTCTTTTGTCATTGGAATTCCATCTTCATTGTTGGAACCTACAATTCTAAGAGCATACATATGAACTGCAGAGAAAACTGCTACAAGGGCAGGTAACAATGTTACGTGTAATGCAAAAAATCTTGTTAGTGTCGCATCAGCAACGATATAGTTACCTCTTATCCATATAACAAGGTCAGAACCAATAAATGGTATTTTTGAGAAAAGAGTTGTAATTGTTTGAGCAGCCCAGTATGACATCTGTCCCCAAGGAAGTAGATATCCTGTAAACGCTGTAGCTGACATTAAAACAAACAGGATAAAACCTGTAACCCAGAGAACTTCTCTTGGAGCTTTATACGAACCGTAATAGATACCTCTGCCCATATGAATAAATAAAACAAGGAACATTATGGAGGCTGCAACAGCATGTGTATGCCTAAACACCCATCCAAAAGAAACATCCATCATTATTGTTTTATTAACACTATCAAAGGCAAGTTTTGCATCAGGTTTATAATACATAAGAACAAATATTCCAGAAACAACAAGGATAGCAAAAACAAGTATTGTTAAAACACCTGAACTCCAGAGCCAGTTAATGTTTTTAGGGATGTAATATTCTGACATTAGCACTCGCCATAAAGCATTAATGGCGAGCCTTTTATCAAGCCACTCCATAAATCCGCCTTTTTTCTCCATCACCTATCCTCCTAACCTTTCATCATTTTTTCATATTCGGGACCAGTTTCCCCTAAAACAATAATGTTTCCTTCTAATTTAAATGGAGGAATATCAAGAGGTCTTGGAGGAGGACCAAAAGTATTTACACCACATGCATCATATTCACCACCGTGACAAGGACATTTAAATATTTGTTTATCTGCCTCCCAGTTTGGAATACAACCAAGGTGTGTGCAAATACCAAGAACAACCACATATTCCCCTTTGATGGCTCTATTGTTGCATTTTTTCATCTCAGGTGTAAGTCTGAGAACAAATACAGGTTTACCTCTCCACTGAACAACCTTAAGCTGACCCGGTTTGACCTTTGAAAGGTCAAATTTTACCGTTCCAGCAGCTTTTACTTCTGGTAAAGGCTCCCAGGTCTTATACATGGCATATAAAACGCCACCAAGCCCTACAGCAGCCCATCCTCCCATTGCATACAGGAGGAAATCCCGTCTGCTAACTTTTTCTTCAGCCATTTTATACCTCCTCTTTAATATGTGCGTTAGTTATTTCTAACAAACTCATATCTTATTTATTTTGCATCATCTTTATTACAAAATCAAAATTTTTATGACTTAAATCATTACTCTATCCAATGTTGCTTTGCCACTTCCCAAAGGGCTATCGCCGTAGCAGATGATACATTTAAGGAAGTAACTTTTCCTTTCATAGGTATAGTTGCTACAAGGTCAGCTGTGTCCATTACAGATTTAGAAACTCCTTTACCTTCTGAACCTAAAACTACTGCTAGAGGAAATGGGAAGCTGAGTTTATGTATTGGTTTTCCTCCTTTTTCCACGGCCATCACCCAGCCGCCTTTTTTCTTAAATCTTTCTAAGAATTGTCTAAGACTACCCACTTTTGTTATTGGAATATGAAATACGGCTCCTGTGGATGCTTTGACGACAACCTCGTTTATAGGAGAACTTCTTTCCCTTGGAATAACGATACCGTTAACACCGAAAACCTCAGCTGTTCTTATCATATTTCCTACGTTTTGAGGGTCTGTTATGTGATCCATAACCAGCAAAACCCCTTCTTTTTCAATGACCTCATCTATAAGGTCAGTGTCATTCCAGTATTGAATGGGGCTTAGCAGCGCTACTACCCCTTGGGTTTTTTTAGTCCCTGCTATTTCTTCGACCTTTTTTCTTGGAACTTTTTGAATTTTTACCTTATTCTTTTCTGCAAGTCTTATCAGTTCTTTTGGCAGGTGAGTATCATGTGCCATTAAAATCTTTTCAATACTTTTACCTGCCTTTAAAGCTTCTATAATAGGGTTTCTACCCCAGATAACAAATCTGTTTTTTTCTTCCATTTATAAACCCTTATATGATATTAAGATATGTTGTTAGATATATTTTATAATTGATTTTAATCAAAAATTTAGCCAAGAATTTCTCCCTCTTTTATGTGATATCCTCTAACTGCTTCATCGGCTGTTATTGCTTTGCTGTTTGGAAATTGGACTTTAGTAATAAGTAATTGACCTTTTCCTGTCTGGACGATGAACCCTTTGCCTTTGATTATTTTGACTATTTCACCGGCTTTTCCTGTGGAATTTTCATCTATTATTTGGGCATCAAGGATTTTGATTTCTTTATCTCTAAATTTTGTAAATGCTTTAGGCCAGACCTTCAGTGCTCTAATTTGATTAAATATTTCTTTTGCAGGTCTGTTCCAGTCTATTTTTCCTTCTTCTTTTTTTATGGGTTTTGCATATGTAGCCTTGCTATGTTCTTGAGGAGTTTTTGTTATCTCCCCTTTTTCTATTTTATCCAGAACTTTAACAAGCAGTTTTGCTCCTTTCAATGCCAGTTTGTCGTGCAGGGAAACAATATCATCTTCAGGAGTTATTGGAACTTCAACACATTCATATATATCACCAGCATCCAATTCTTCTGTTATTTCCATTATACAAACACCTGTTCTTTCTTTTCCTTCCATTATTGCCCTGTGTATAGGTGCTGCCCCCCTGTATTCTGGTAGTAAAGAGGCATGAACATTAATTGTTTTGTATTTTGGAAGTTCTATAATTTCTTTAGGTAATATTTTTCCATAAGCAACAACTACGAATATATCAGGATTTAATTCCTTAAGCTGTTTGTATAGCTCTTCATTGTTTTTAACTTTTTCAGGTTGAAAAACAGGAATACCTGCTTCCTGTGCAATAACTTTTACAGGTGGTGGAGTAAGTTTTTTACCTCTTCCTTTTGGTTTATCCGGTTGTGTAACAACACCTACAACTTTGTGCTTTGAACTTAAAAGGGCTTTCAGACTTTCGGCTGCAAAATCCGGTGTTCCCCAGAAAACTATTCTCAATTTGTCCTCCTTTTTCTTTTTATTTTATTACATTGCATAGCCGGGAATATAGTTATATTATTATTTTTGAACTTGAATAGGAGGAAGTAATTGCTAAAGTATCTCCTGATAACACTGGCCGGTTTTCTTGGCTCATATCACTGTATCGGAATGTGCGGTTTTATCCCTCCTTTGATACAACATCGTTCATGGCTAATCGGAAATATCCTTTATAATGCAGGAAGGATCTTTTCTTATATGTTTCTTGGTTTTGTTGCAGGATATGCCGGAATGTTTTTCCATAAAATTGGATTTCAGCTTTTTCAAAAATCCCTTTCTGTTTTTCTCGGTGTTGCAATGATCATATTTGGTCTCCAGATAACCGGAAATATAAAAGAAAAAGGAGTTCCAGGATTAGATCTTATTTTTATAACAATTAGTGAGATTTTAGCTAAATTTAGAAGAAACCCTTTTTTCCTTGGGATGTTTAACGGATTTTTACCATGCCCGCTGGTTTATGCATTTTTGATGCAAGCTATTTTTGAAGGCTCTCCTTTTAGAGGAATGCTTGTAATGTTTTCATTTGGATTGGGAACTGTGCCTGCTATGCTTTTTGCCAGTAAGCTGTTTCAGGTTCTCAGTCCAAAACTGAGGAAAAGATTGGCATCATTTTCAGGTGTAATAGTTATACTTCTTGGAGTATGGTTAATCCTCAGAGGCTTAGGCGTAATCCATCATCATTAGGAGGAATAAAATGATTGACAAAGTGGTTGTTCGCTCTTTTGGTGCAGCTGAAACTGTAACAGGCTCATGTCATCTTCTTGAGATAGGAAAGCTTAAAATACTTGTTGACTGTGGTATGTTTCAAGGTCGTGATGAAAAACATAACTATGAAGATTTCGGTTTTAATCCGAGAGATGTAGACTATCTTATAGTAACCCATGCCCATATTGACCATATAGGTAGAATTCCTCTTCTGGTGAGAAGAGGCTTTAGAGGAAAAATTGTTTCTACTGCTCCTACGCGGAATATAACCCGTATAATGCTTCTTGATGCTGCCAAAGTAATGGAAGAAGAATATAGAACCAGATATAAAAAAGCTTTGAGACGAGGCCATCCTGAAGATGTCCCTCCACCTTTGTATGATGAAGATGATGTTTATGATGCCATGGAACATTTCAAAATAACTCTGGATTATCATCAACCTTTGGAACTTACAGATTACCTGAAAATAACCTTTAAAAATGCTGGGCATATCCTAGGGTCTGCATATGTCCAGATAGATGTAAAAATCAATAATAAATGGAAAAGTTTAATCTTTTCCGGTGATCTTGGTATGAAAGAAAGGCTTATTATTAAGCCCCTTGAATTTTCTAAAGATGGTCAGGTTATTTTTACAGAATCCACTTATGGAAATAGATTACATAAAAACCTAAAAGAAACCCTGAAAGAATTTAAACAAGCTGTTATAGATAGTTTTAATCGGGGTGGAAATATAATAATTCCGACGTTTGCTTTAGAAAGGTCACAAGAAATACTTTATGTTTTAAGACATATGTATGATAGAGGAGAACTTCCAAAATGCAAGGTATTTTTAGACAGTCCCCTTGCAATATCGGCAACAAAAATATTTTTACAATTCCCTGAATATTTCAATGAAGCTACACGTAAAATGGTAGAAAGAGGAAAAAATCCATTTATATTTCCTTACGTTCATTTTACAACTACCGTTGAGGAGTCAAAAGCAATAAATGCAATAGACAGTGGTGCAATTATCCTTGCAGGAAGTGGTATGTGCACAGGGGGAAGGATAAAACATCATCTTAAACATAATTTATGGCGTCCTGAATGTTCAGTTATATTTGTTGGTTACCAGGCAAAGGGAACCCTTGGAAGACAGATCGTAGATGGTGCAAAAATGGTAAAAATCTATGGGGAAGAAATAGCAGTAAAAGCTAAAATTTATACGATTAACGGTTTTTCTTCTCATGCAGACCAATCTGTTTTGCTTGAATGGCTTTCTAACTTTGAGAATACAGAACTAATAAATATTATTCATGGAGAACCTGAAATAATGCAGGTATTTAAAGATAAAATAGACCAGACATTAAAAGTAAAAACACATATTATGAAAAAAGGCGAACCCCTTTACATAACATAGACATATCTCATAAATTGTTGAAAATGTTATGTATTATAATTAAATTGTCTCAACCAAAGCTAAAATGGAGGTCTTTAAATGTTTGATTTGGAAAAATTTCTACAAGAAGACAAACTTATAATCGGTGACAGAGAATTCACATCAAGGCTTATTGTTGGTTCAGGTAAATATAAAGATTTTGAGGAAACAGCAAAGGCAACAGAAGCCTCCGGTGCACAGATGATAACTGTTGCAGTCAGAAGGGTAAATATAACAGACCCTAATAAGCCAAATCTTCTTGATTACATAGATACATCAAAAGTAATGATACTTCCAAATACAGCCGGTTGTTATACAGCTGAGGAAGCTGTTTTAACTGCTAAACTTGCCAGAGAAGCCCTTGGACATGGATTTGTCAAACTTGAAGTTATCGGAGACCAGAAAACACTTTATCCGGATATGATAGAAACCTTAAAAGCGGCAGAAATCCTTGTTAAAGAAGGATTTACTGTTCTTCCTTATATAACAGATGATCCTGTGATGGCAAAAAGATTTGAAGAAATAGGTTGTGCTGCTGTTATGCCTCTTGCAGCACCAATTGGCTCAGGACTTGGACTTCAAAACCCATACAACATTCTTTTCATAAAAGAGGCTGTTAATGTTCCTGTTATTGTTGATGCAGGTATAGGAACAGCTTCAGATGCTGCTATTGTTATGGAACTTGGAGTTGATGGTGTTCTGATGAATACAGCTATCGCACAGGCAAAAGACCCTATAAAAATGGCTGTTGCGATGAAACATGCGGTAATTGCAGGAAGACTTGCCTACCTTGCAGGTAGAATACCAAAGAAAATGTATGCTTCAGCCTCATCTCCAATGGAAGGGGTAATCGGAAGATAAATTGGCTGTAATAATCATCCCTGCAAGAAAAGGCTCAACAAGACTAAAAAATAAGCTTCTCCTTCAGGTGAAGGGGAAGCCTGTTATCCAATGGACGGCAGAGAACTGTCTAAGGGTAAAAAATGCCAGTCGTGTTATTGTGGCGACAGACAGTCAGGAAATAGCCGATATATTCAAAAACTCTGAAGTAGAAGCAATTTTAACTCTATCTGACTTTAATAGCGGAAGTGATAGGGTTGCCTATGTGGCTAAAGAACTTAATGAAGATAAAATCATAAATGTCCAAGGGGATGAGCCTCTTCTTGAGCCTTCAGATATAGAAAAAGTAATATACGCACTGGATAAAGCCCAGATTTCAACCCTTGCCTATCCTATTCAGGATGAGGAGGACTATCTAAACCCTAATATTGTTAAAGTAGTCATTGATAAAAACGGATATGCCCTGTATTTTTCCCGTAGTCCTATCCCTTTTTATCGGGATATAGATTTTTCCCAGATGGTTAAAAATTTTGAAACTCCTGTTTTAAAGCATATTGGAGTTTACGGATATAGAAAAGAGGCGCTTATGGATTTTGCCTTTAAACTATCTCAGACAACCTATGAACAGATAGAGAAATTAGAACAGCTGAGACTTCTTGAAAATGGTTATCGTATCAAGGTGATAAAAGCTTCAAAAGATACCCTTGGAATAGACACAAAAGAAGATTTTGAGAAATTCTGCCAGATAGTTAGCTAACTTTCTGCTTTTTTCATAAAGAAAATCTCACCTATACCACCAATAACCAGGTATATCCAAACAATTGTGTCCATATAAAGCCTGTCCTGGAAAGTAAGGATAATCAAAACAACAAGCAGTAAAAATGCATAAATCAAGAATGGAACAGCCTCAGATGGTTTATTAAATAATGTTTCATAACTATAATTTCCATTTTTCATCTCTTTTAGAATAAATACTGTAGCACCAACACCTATCCCTAGGGAAACCAGAAAAACATACTCATTTTGATACTCAGGGTAAACACTCATAATAATAGCAACCCATAATGGTAAGTCCTGAAGAAGCTCAGCTATAAATACTTTGTTGCTCATTATTTCAGTGGCTCTTTTGCTGTTTCTTTTAGTGTGATTCCTGCCAGAAAGGCAATTGTGGCAGCAAATATTAGATAAAAGGCTGGGGAATTAATATTTCCGGTAACTTTAATAAGATATGTAGCGATTAAAGGTGCTGTTCCTCCGAATATTGCAAAAGGTAGATTATATCCGATTGAATAACCACTGTTTCTAATCTGTGTTGGGAATATCTCAACAAGTGTTGTCGGCAGTATAGACATAAATCCTGCTACAACTATTGCGAATAATATCTGTCCTATTAGTGCATTCTCAACACTACCGGAAGAAATAAACTTAAATAACGGATATGCCAGAATAATAGTTAGACCTGTGGAAACAAGTATTATAGGTTTTCTACCAATCTTGTCTGAAAGCCAGCCGAAAAAAGGGATTAAAACGGCAAGAATAATCATGCTAATCGTGTTAATGGTTAATGCCGTTGATTTGGGAAATTTAACAAACACAGCAAGATGATTTGCTATATAAACAAATATTGTATAAAATCCAACGGCCTGAAATGTGCTTAGTGCAAATGTTTTCATAAATTCCTTGTATGCTTTTTTAAACACATCTAAAACAGGATTTTTATCTATAAGCTCTTCATATTCCAGTTCCATAAACTTTGGGGTTTCATCTATATTTTTTCTAACGTAATATCCTACTATTCCCAATAAAACTCCCGTAAAGAAAAGAATTCTCCAGCCCCAAGCATATAGAGCCTGTTCCGATAATATTTTTGTAACTATAGCCCCTGAAGCTGAACCAAGAAGAATACCAACAACAGCTCCCAAAATCCCAACACTTCCGAACAATCCCCTTTTATCTTGAGGTGCGTGTTCCACAATAAAAGAAACAGACGTTGTATATTCACCACCTACAGATAAACCCTGTAATAACTTTAGAAGAACTAAAAGGGTGGGCGCAAGAATTCCTATCTGTGCGTAAGTAGGGAGTAGTCCAATGGCTGTTGTAGATAAAGCCATCATTATTATTGATATGGTTAAGGCCTTTTTTCTGCCATATTTATCCCCGATATGACCAAATAAAATTGCCCCTACCGGACGCATAACGAACCCAACGGCAAAAACACCGAAGGATTTAAGCAAAGAAACCATAGGGTCTGAAGAAGGGAAAAATAATTCACCAATAATAACAGCAAGAAAACCGTAAACAACAAAATCATACCACTCTAAAACATTACCTATCATTCCTGCAAATAATGTTTTAGAATGCTTTTTCATTTATGCATCCACCCTGAAGTCTTCTTCATCAAGGAGAAGGTTTTCGAGAATAAGGTCAGGAACTAATTCATCATCTTCAAAATTTTCTAAAACTTCCAGATAAATCTCTGCAACCTGTTTGTTAGGGTATTTTTCTTTTAAAAATTTTCTAAGCTGTTTTACCTTTACTGTTTTATTATTTTTTGCCAGGTCTGACATTATCCTATTTTTCCTTTGAGGTTTTTGATCATTTTGTCACCGGCTATTTTGTATCTAATATCCCTTTTGGCCAGTTTTTCCATCTCTGATTTTATATATTTTTCTGCTTCATCAGTTGCCATTTTGTATCCGAGGACATAAGCAGTAAGGGCAAGTATAGCAAATCCTGTAAATTCTACTATCTTTGATGCTATTTCATTTGGAATAAATAAACCACCTACGGCAAGTAAAATTCCCACTGCCAGAAAAATCTTCCAGTATTTCAGCAATACATTTGCAACCATTTTCTCTCCCTTGAAATAATTGGTATAGAAATATATATGATACCATTTGTGGAACAAAATTTAAAAGGACAGATAAACACTGATTTAAAAGGATTTATATCTGTAATCTATACTCTTTTATTTTTCTCCATAAGGTTGTCCTGTGTATTCCAAGAATTTTTGCAGCGAGGGATTTGTTTCCATTTGTTGATATTAAAACTTGACGTATTTTTTCCTTTTCTGATGGTTCTTTTTTTATTGTTTTTTCCGGCAGTTTGGTATGTTTTTTTGTGATTAAATCTTCAGGCAGTTCTTTTTCTGTGATAGTTTTATTGTTACAAACTATAACCGCCCTTTCTATCATATTCTCCAGTTCTCTAATATTCCCTGGATAGTCATACTCAAGGAGCAGTTTCATTGCTTTTGGGGAAATACCTTTTATGGTTCTTCTATATATCTCTGAATATTTATCAATAAAATAGTTTACCAGTGCAGGAATATCTTCTTTTCTTTCCCGCAGCGGTGGGATTTTAAGGGATATTACCTTTAACCTGTAATATAAATCTTCTCTGAATTCTCCTTTTTCAATTAACTCCCGTAAATCTTTGTTTGTTGCCGCAATTACCCTTATATTCGCCTTTCTTGTTTTTATATCCCCCAGCCTTTCAAATTCTTTATCCTGCAAGAGCTGCAGGAGTTTAGATTGTAGATAAATCGGCATATCCCCTATCTCATCTAAAAATAGTGTTCCACCTTCTGCAAGTTCTATTTTTCCAGGTTTATCTTTATTGGCACCTGTAAAAGCCCCTTTCATATATCCAAAAAGTTCACTTTCAAGGAGATTTTCAGGGATTGCAGCGCAATTTATTTTTATAAATGGTTTATCCCTTCTTGAAGAAAGGGTATGTATATACTTTGCAAGAATACTTTTGCCTGTTCCTGTTTCACCTTCTATAAGGATGGTGGCAGTTGTATCTGCCACCGTTTTTGCCATTTCTATAACAGACACAAACTCTGGATTTTTTGAAATGATTCTTCCTTTAACTTCCTGATTTATCATACATTCTGGAAGCATATAAAAAGATATAACCTTGCCTTCCCCTTCTTTCAGAGATGTTATCATCAGGGACACTTTTATTCTGCCGTATGCAGGGGTTTCTATGTGGATATCTTCCCTTTCACCTTCAGGTGGTAAATTTTTCAATGAAAGCCCAATTAGATTTTCAATATTAAAACCTTTTATATCGGATATCTCTCTGCATAAGATTTGTCTTGCAACTTCATTATAATGGATAATCTCTCCATTACTGTTGATTACAACTATCGCATCTACAATTGAGTCCAGAATTACTTCTGTAAACTCTTTTTGTTTCTTTAACTCTTTTATATAATCTGTCATTTTTGAAGAGTCTTTGAACTCTTCAAGAAGACCTATAAATTCACCGTTATCAAAAACAGGGGTGATACTGTGGCATACAGTTTTTTCATTGCAGCAGGAAAGCTTAACATCAAAGGCATCAACTTTCTTTAGGTCTTTTTCAAGTGGGCAGCTTTTCTCACAGATTGAAAATAGCCCGTAACAATCCTCCCCTACTTTACGGTTGACAACTTTCTGGGCAACTTTATTGATATATCCAATTTTTCTTTCTTTGGTAACGAAGATAATCCCCTCCGTTACACTATCAAGAGTAAGTCCATGACTTTAACCAAAATATATTTTTTTATCCTTTTATAACTAAATATAATAACTTTTAAATGAATTTACCACTCTGTTGGGATTTTACCCATCATTCTCAAACTTTCCTCAAATGGCCCCATATATTTCATTGCAGTTATCATTGAACCTTTAAATTTTAGTTTTTTTGTAAGCATCGCTGCTTTAGGACCCATCTTTCCTGTTGCAAGAGTTTTCCAGTCTTCAGGTGTTGCCCACATCTCAAAATCATATTTCATGTCCGGTGCAAGTCCTGATTCAACCACTTCCCCTTTTTCTACCTTTACATATACAGGAGGCTGGTCTGAACCTTCTATGTAGTATTTAATTGTTGCATTAAATTTTTTGAGACCATCTTTAAGCTTTTCATTCTTGTTCCATTCTTCAGCATAGGCCTTTATCCATTCTTCTGATAAAAACTTTGGCATCTTAAAACTCCTTTAAAGAGGGGCTAAAAGCCCCATAGATTTTTTATTGGGAAAGTAATGCTTGGAATACTTCGTTAAATGAAACTTCATCATTTTTTACGAAAACACCTACATTACCTGCAACACATACAGAATATTTTGGTCCTGCAAGTGCCCATCCTTTAAGTGGTGTCCATTCCTGCCCTGAAAATGCTGTGTATCCATCTGTTTGCATTTTTGCCATTGCGTTATTAGCAGCACACATTTCAGCTGCCATTGCTGCTTCTTCCTCGGAAATATCTCCTTCAAATGCTGCAAGTGTCCCATCATCATTAAACTGTCCTGCAGCAAAAACACCTTTTATTCCTAATAATTTTTTTAAGTCTGCCATGATAATTACCTCCTTTTTTGATTTATGGCATTATTGTTTCCCAGATTTTGTCAAAATTTGCCTTGTCTAACTCCACAAAAACTCCAACATTGCCTGCTATACATGCTGCATATTTCCCTGCTGCAACTGCGAATCCCTGAACAGGGAAAAATCCTTCTTTTCCTGTATACTCTGTCCATCCTTTTGCCTGCATGTTTGCTACAGCTTTGTTGGCTGATGCCATCAGTGCTGCAATTTCAGCGGCTTTTTCTGAAATATCTCCGGCATATGCAACAAGATTTCCATGATCATCATAAATACCTGCTGCAACAGCTCCTGGTAATTGCATAAGTTCTCTTAGTGTTGCCATAATTAAAACCTCCCAGTTTGATGTTGTATTTTATTAAGAGCAACAACTGTGCCAAAGAGAAATTCTTATAAAAATCAATAACTTATAAAAATTAGATAGAATTTTGCATGTTGCACATCGATTAAATGTTGCAACAGTGTTGCAACATTCCTGCAACCTGTGGATTGTTATATAATTTTTCCAAACATACGGAGGTTGAGGAATGAAAAAGATTGTTAGCGGAATGAGACCCACAGGAAAACTACATCTGGGGCATTATCTTGGTGTTATAAAAAACTGGTTAAAACTTCAGGATGAACATGATTGTTATTTCTTTGTTGCAGACTGGCATGCTTTGACAAATAAATACAAAAATACAGAAGATTTAAAAGAAAATATAAAACAGATGATTATAGATTGGCTTGCCTGTGGAATAGACCCTAAAAAAGCAACTTTGTTTGTCCAGTCCGGAGTAAAACAACACTCAGAACTGGCCTTGCTATTTTCTATGATTACACCAAAAAGTTGGCTTGAATTAAACCCTTCTTATAAAGACTTGAAGTTTAATCTTTTCTATCAGTATTTAAGGGATTTCTTACTTGGGAAACAGGTAAAGATTAATCAGGCTCCACCTCCTGAAAGTTTTGATGAAGCTCTGGAGAAAGCAACAGGAAAACAGAAAAATAAAATATTTGAGGAATACCTGAGAGAAGCTTTTCACAGGGCTTTTTATAACCAGAAAGGTATTAATTTTGAATATTTAAAAGAAGTATTAATTAAATTTGGGATAAATAAAAAAATTGTGGAAGAAGCCATTGACAATCTTGAAAAAGGAGATGTGGGTAAAGATATAGATACCCTCGGTTTTTTGGCTTATCCGGTTCTGCAAGCTGCTGATATTCTTATTTATAAAGCGGAAGGTGTGCCTGTCGGTGAAGACCAACTTCCTCATATCGAACTGACAAGGGAAATAGCCAGAAGATTTAATAATCTGTATGACGAAATATTCCCTGAACCTGAGGCTATACTTACAGAAGCAGCAAAGCTACCGGGAATAGATGGCAGAAAAATGTCTAAATCCTATAACAACGCTATCTATCTTTCTGATAGTGAAGAAGAAGTAAATAAAAAAACAATGCAGATGAAAACAGACCCGCAAAGAATAAGAAGAACAGACCCAGGAAATCCAGATGTTTGTATAGTCTATGACTACCACAAGATTTTTACTAAAGATGAAAATCTACTTAAAGATATAGACCAAAAATGTAGAACAGCAGAAATCGGTTGCACAGATTGTAAAAAAATACTGGCAGAGAACCTTAACAAATTTTTAGAACCTATCAGAGATAAAAGAAAAGAAATTGAAAAAGATTATGAAAAGTATGAAAAATTCTTCATTGAAGGAACTTTGAGATGTAGAGAAATAGCAGAAAGCAATATGAAAGAAGTTAGAAAGGCTATGAGACTTTATGAGATTTAAAACTTGTTTGACAAAGGAATTACAAAATACATAGAAATTATTTGAGTATAAAAAGCAATGTTAGCTGAGAAATACTTACCCCATTACACTTACGAAAATTATAAAAACTGGGAAGGCAGGTGGGAATTAATAGAGGGAATTCCATTTGCTATGTATCAGGCCTATCCTGTTAATAATCAGCTTTTAAGTAATAATATCGCCTGGCAGCTGGAAGAACTTTTAAAAAGCTGCGAAGAATGTAAGGCTCTTTTACCTGTTGACTGGAAAATTAGCGAGGATACCGTTGTTCAGCCTGATAATTTGGTGATTTGTTATCCTATTGATGATAAGCCATATATAACAAAGGCCCCATCTATAATTTTTGAAGTAATTTCAAAATCAACACAGGAAAAGGATGAGAAACTGAAATTTGAAATTTATCAGAGGGAAAGGGTTAAATACTACATTCTGATATATCCTGATGAAAAATTTGCAAAGGTTTATGAACTTATTAATGGAAAATACACAAAACTAATAGATGCAACAGACGAAGTAGTGAAATTAAATCTGAAAAACTGCTCAATTGACTTTGATTTTTCAAAAATATGGCAATAAAGGGGCATAAAGCCCCTCTGTTTTATAAACCTTTTTTAGCCATATAAAGAACTAAATCTTTCAATCTATTTGAATATCCCCACTCGTTATCATACCAGGATGAAACATGAACAAAATTACCTTCTATAACCTTTGTGGAAAGGGCATCAAATATTGAAGAATGAGGATTTCCTACTATATCCTGAGAAACAAGTGGGTCTTCTGAGTATTCAAGAATTCCTTTCATAGAACTTTCTGCATATTCTTTAACTTTGGCATTAATTTCCTCTTCAGTAGTTGACTTCTCAACAACAACTGTAAGGTCAACCAGTGAACCGTCTGCCACAGGAACTCTTCTTGCTGTTCCATCTAATTTTCCTTTGAGCTCAGGGAGAACTTCCCCGACAGCTTTAGCAGCACCTGTTGTGGTTGGAATTATATTTATAGCAGCAGCCCTTGCTCTTCTAAGGTCTTTATGTGGCAGGTCTAAAATTCTCTGGTCATTTGTATATGCGTGAACAGTAACCATGTATCCTTTAACTATTCCAAACTCCTGATGGAGTATTTTTGCAATTGGTGCAAGACAGTTTGTTGTGCAAGATGCATTTGAAATGATATTGTGTTTTTCAGGGTCGTATTGTTCTTCGTTAACTCCTAGGACAACTGTAAGGTCTGGATTTTTTCCTGGGGCTGAAATTATAACTTTTTTAGCTCCTGCTTGAAGATGTTTTGAAGCACCTTCTCTGTCTCTAAAAACCCCTGTTGATTCAATAACAATATCAACTCCCAAGTCTTTCCATGGAAGCTGAGCAGGGTCTTTTATTGCTGTAACTTCTATCTCTTTGCCGTCAACCACAATGGAATTTCCTTTGGCTTCCACAGGTTTTGAAAATCTACCGTGAACAGAGTCATATTTAAGAAGGTGTGCAAGGGTATTTGCATCAGTCAGGTCATTAATACCAACAATTTCAATTTCAGGATTGTCAGCACATGCTCTGAAGAAGTTTCTCCCAATTCTACCAAATCCGTTAATTGCAACTTTAATTGCCATTTACTTCCTCCATTTTTTTGTTTTACCTAAAAATTTTAACATTTTCTAATGATTGCTCTATACAAGAATTAATTTAATGACTTTTGTGGAATAATGGAAGTTAAAGTTTCAAAAGATATTTTTAAGAATTTCAATAACTTCTTCCATTTTCATGCCACGGGAACCCTTTATAAGCACTATAGGATTTTTATCTTTATGTTTTAAAATTTTTTCTGCTATCGCTGTTTTATCTTCAAAATAAAATGCAGGTATGTATTTTTTTGCCCTTTCATAAGCCCATTTCATCTCTTCTCCATAAAAAATTGCAAGGTCTATATTTTTCTGACCAATATATTCTCCTATTTCTGCATGTAATTTTTGGGATTTTTTGCCCAGCTCCAGCATATCCCCTAAGACAGCAATCTTAAATCCTTGAAGGCTGGATATAGTATCAATTGCATTTTTTACAGATAACGGGTTTGCGTTATAGGTATCATCAATGACTTGAATATTTCTGATTTTTATTAATTTTCCCCTTCCTTCAGGCATCTGGAATTCAGACAGATTTTCTAAAGCTCTTTCAATATCCATTTCCAGATATTTCAAAACAGCTGCTCCTATGGCAGTATTATAAACAATAGCTCTATTAATAGCAGGAATTTTTATTTTGAAAAACTTATTATCTATTTTCAGAATACCTTCTGTTCCTTCAAAATCTATTTTTATACCTTTTATATGGATATCTGCATTTTCCTCAAAACCAAAGGTGATTTTTTTGCCAAGATTATAATACTTCAACAAGGAATAAGGCAAAATTGCAATTTCTCCACCTTCAAAAATTTCCCCTTTACCTTTTATAACTTCTTCCAATGAACCAAAGACTTCAGTATGACCGTGTCCTATTGCTGTTAATATTCTGATTTCCGGTGTGGAAATCTCAATCAATTTTTTTATATCTCCTTTTTTCCTTGCTCCAAACTCAAAAATTCCAATCTCGGTATTTTCAGGGATATTGGCAAGAGTAAGAGGAACTCCTATCTCGTTATTATAATTTCCCGGAGTGCTGTATGTATTGAAAAACTGAGACAATAAAAATCTCAAAATTTCTTTAGTAGTTGTTTTTCCACTGGTTCCTGTTATGCCTATAGCAATTTTTAGCCTTTCCTTTTTGTAAACACCAACTTTTGTAAGGGCTTTTAGGGTGTCATCTACCAGAATTCCTCCATCAATATTTTTAGCTATCTGGGTAAAATATCCTGTAGCACCTTTTTTAATAGCATCTTCAATAAACTGGTGCCCATCAAACCTTTCACCTTTAATAGGAACAAAAAACATATTTTGGTTTATTTTTCTGCTATCTATACAGAACTTGTCTACTTTTCCTTTAGGGTTTCCTATTAACTTTCCATTTACAACTTTTGCAATTTCTTTTATTTCCATATCACCCAAATTATAAATTGATTTTCACTGGCAGTGAAATAATATAAAATATCTGAATAAAATTTGAAGGTAGAAGAAATGGATTTTAACATATTAGAACTTATTTTTATGGTTCCTGCACTGCTATTTGCAGTTATAATACATGAATTAGGGCATGGAATTATAGCCTATAGACTTGGAGACCCTACCCCAAAAATCTCAGGAAGATTAACATTCAATCCAATTCCACATATAGACCCCCTTGGTTCAATAATACTACCTGCATTACTACTTCTTATAAAAGCACCGTTTTTGTTTGGATGGGCTAAACCTGTTCCTATTAATCCTCTAAACTTCAAAAAATTAGGATATCGCAAAGGTATGGCAATAACTGCCTTTGCAGGACCCGGAATAAATTTTGTAGCTGCTGTTTTTTTCGGTGTTTTGTATCAGCTTTTATCTTCACAGTCTGTTTTGGTTTCAATGGCTTCTATTTTCGGAGTGGGATTTATAAGGTCAATTATCTTCCCTATTTTAATCTTTCTTAAATATTCTGTAAGTATTAATGTAATCCTTGCTATTTTTAATCTTATTCCTATTCCACCACTTGATGGTGGAAGAATATTGATGAGCCTTTTGCCTCCTCATCTTGAGAGGAAAATGGAACCCCTTGAACAATGGGGCTTTTACATAGTGATAATATTGCTTGCTGTTGGGGCTTTGAATTTTATTATTATTGCCCCTTATAGATTTTTTACAACAATTTTACTGGGAAGTTGATTTAAATCATTTGAGAGTCGTTTTTTCTGTTTTATCATAGGCTTTAGTAATTGAGATTGAATATAAATTAAAATTGGACAGGGTAAAGGAAAATGAAGCTGGCACAGATGAAAGAAGGAACAAGATGCAGAATAAAGGAACTGAAATTCCCACCTGAGATGAAGAAAAAGCTTCTTGAACTTGGACTTTTTCCAGGACAAATTGTTGAAGTAGTTCAGGACGCACCTTTTGGCGGACCTGTAAAAATAAAGGTAAAGGATTACTGCCTCGCTTTACGAAGAAATGAAGCGGAACTAATAGAAGTAGAGGATTGCAATGGAGAATAAAATTATAAAGGTTGCTGTTGCAGGTAACCCGAATACAGGAAAAACAACACTGATTAATGCAATAGCAGGGACAAACTTACATGTTGGAAACTGGCCGGGGGTAACAATTGAGAAAAAAGAGGCAGAATTTGAGTATAAAGGTTATAAGATTCATTTAATAGACTTACCCGGGACTTATAGTCTCAGTAATGATACAGCTGAGGAAAAAGTAGCTGTAGAATTTCTGATTAAAGAAAAGCCAGATGTTGTTATAGATGTTGTTGATTCAACAAATCTGGAGAGAAATCTTTATTTAACTGTTCAACTACTTGAACTGGAACTTCCACTTGTAATTGCCCTCAATATGTGGGATGAAGCAGTTTCAAAAGGTATAGAGATTGATTATAAAAAACTGGAAAAATTACTCTGTTCAAAGGCTATTCCGACCATCGCAGCTAAAGGAGAAGGTGTTCAAGAGATATTAGATGCAGTTATACAAACTTATGAAAATAAAGAAAAGCTAAAATGTATTCTGCATTTTGAAGATCAGCTTGAAGAAGAACTAAAAAAAATAGCCAAAGTAATAGAAGAAAAACAGCCTGTTTTATTTGACCTTTATCCTAAGCGTTTTCTTATTCTTTCTTTAATAGAAGGGAATACATCATTTATTGAGGCAAATATAAATGAAGAAGTTTTGAAAGCGATAGAAAGGTTTAAGACAGAAATAAAAAAACTATACCATAAAGATGCAACAACAATAATAGTGGAAGAAAGATACTCAATAATTATCAGTATCTATGAACAATGTGTTAAAAAGCATCCTGTTAAAGAAGTTGATATAACATTAATCTTAGACAAAATTTTCCTTCATAAAGTTTTTGGACTTCCTATTTTCTTTGTTTTAATGTGGCTTTTGTTTGAGTTTACCTTTGAACTTTCATCTCCTTATGTAGATTGGCTGGATAATACTTTGGGTTCATTTGTCGCTCCCCTTGTGGCACAACTACTTGATTCTGCAGGTGCTTCTCCATGGTTCAGGTCTTTTGTTACAGATGGAATAATAGGTGGGGTTGGGTTTGTTCTTGTTTTTGTGCCTGTTTTATTTTTCCTGTATATGTTTATGGCATTTCTAGAAGGTAGCGGTTATATGGCAAGGGCTGCCTTTCTTATGGATAGATTTATGTCTATTATTGGTCTCAGCGGGAAATCCTTTATCCCTATGATTATTGGTTTTGGTTGTAATGTGCCTGCTGTTTATGCAACAAGAACCCTTGAAAATCCTAAAGAGAAAATTCTTACAGTTTTAATGATACCTTTTATGTCTTGTGGTGCCCGTCTGACTGTTTATGCATTTTTCATAACTATATTTTTTACACATCATAGGGCTTTTGTCCTTATGTTTTTGTATCTTTTAGGTGTGTTTGTAGCGATAATTGTTGCTTTAATCTATAACAAATTTGTCTTTAAATCTGAATCTTATCCTTTTATCCTTGAACTTCCGCCATATAGACTCCCAACATTTAGATATCTGATAAAAAACTCCTGGATAAAAACAAAGGCATTTTTATATGAGGCAGGAACTTTTATACTTGCCACCTCTATTGTTATATGGTTTTTGCTTCATTTTCCTGTAGGAGTAAAAAACACAGAGGATTCCTTGTTTGGAAAAATTAGTAAAACCATTGCACCTGCTTTTGAACCTCTGGGGTTCGGAACATGGCAAGCTGCCGGTGCTTTGATGTCCGGTTTTGTAGCTAAGGAAGTTGTTATATCAACAATGGGGAATATATATGCTGAAGAGGCTTTTCAGGAAGAAAGGGTTGAGAAGATAAATATAAAAGAGAAATTGATAGAAACAGGAAAAGGCTTTATTGATGCAAATATAGAAGCAGCCAAAAAGATTATTTCTGTATTTGGTTTAATATCTATTGAAAAAGAAGAAGAGGAAAAGGCAGATACTTCATTAATTGAAGCTGTTAGGAATGCTTTTACCCCGTTAACCGCATTTTCATTTTTAGTATTCTTACTTCTCTATACACCATGTATGGCCACAGTTTTTGCTATAAAACAAGAGTTAAATAGCTGGAAATGGGCAGGTATCTCAGTGCTTACAAATCTAACTTCTGCATGGATAGTTACATTTATTATCTACAATATCGGAAAGCTTTTAGTTAGCTAAAAAGTTTAAAAAGTTCTTCTGAACTTTTTATAACAATATCTGGGTTATAGGAAAGGGCTATTTCTTTCTTACCGAACCCATAAAGAACAAGGGCTGTTTTTGTTCCGGCTTGTTTTCCAGCCTGAATGTCTGCTTCGCTATCCCCTATCATAACGGTATTTTCAGGTTTTGAACCTAATTTAGTTAGGGCATATAATATCGGCTCTGGTCTGGGTTTTTTGTATGAGGTTGTATCTCCTCCAATTAGAATATCTATCCTATCCATCACCCCTAATTTTTCTAAAATCTGTCTTGATATATCCTCATATTTATTTGTTATTACTCCTATAGTCTTTCCTTGTTCCTTTAAAGCTGTTAATAGCCGATCTATATACGGATACAGTGTTGTGTGCACTGCAGGATTTGAGAAATAATACTCCCTAAATATTTTTACTCCCTTAGAAATAAGATCTTTATTGTTTGTATTTAATATGCCCTGTATTAATTTTTCTCCGCCGTAGCCAACATGTTTAATTATTTCTTCTTCAGGTAAAGGGGAAAATCCCAGATTTTGTAGTGCATAATTTGCTGCAACAGCTATATCTTTTGAGGAATTTATAAGGGTACCGTCAAGGTCAAACAGGAAAGTGTTTATCTTAGTTTGAATTCTTGATACTTCTGGATTACTTTGTCTATCCATCTTTTCTCTTTTTTCCTTTTTGGAGTGTCTTTGTCAATTATTACATAAATTTCTTCACCTTTTTTCATAAGTCCAAGGTCTTCTCTGGCTTTTTTCTCAATAAAGAATCTATCAGATTTTAAATACTCTATAGTATCCTGAAGTATCTTTTTTTCAAGTTGAAGCTGGGTTACTTCCTGTTGCAGGGAATTTTTTATTTTTTCTTTTTGAATCAGTTTAAATATGTTTCTATCCCCGAAAAATAAAACATAAGAAAAATATATGAATAGACCAAGTGTGATAAGGAGGAGGACAGAGTCCACCCCCGGTTTTAATTTACTTAAGGAATTTTGCGAAAACCTCTTTTCCTTTGAATATTGCATTATCTCCTAATTCTTCCTCTATTCTTATTAACTGGTTATATTTTGCTATTCTATCTGTTCTTGATGCAGAACCGGTTTTAATCTGGCCTGCATTTACAGCAACAGCAAGGTCAGCAATAAATGTATCTTCTGTTTCCCCTGACCTGTGGGATATAACATTTGTATAGCTTGCGGTTTTTGCCAGTTCTATAGCATCTAATGTTTCGGTTAAAGAGCCTATCTGGTTTAATTTTACCAGCACTGAATTTGCTAAACCTTCTTCTATTCCTTTTTTGATAAGCTTTGGATTTGTTGTAAAAAGGTCATCCCCAACAAGCTGTATTTTATTCCCTAAAGCCTGTGTAAGTTTTTTCCAACCCTCTATATCATCTTCTGCCATTCCGTCTTCAAGGGAGATAAGGGGATATGTTCCCTCAATTTCTTCATAAACGGCTATCATATCATCTGCGGTTAATTCTTCTCCTTCAAACTTGTAAACCTTTTTCTCTTTATCATAAAACTCTGTAGAAGCTGCATCTATAGCAAGTAAAACATCTTCTCCCGGTTCATATCCTGCTTTTTTAATAGCTTCCATTAATATATCAAGTGCTTCTTTAGTTGAGTTTAGATTTGGGGCAAAACCACCCTCATCTCCAACGTTAGTGGAATGGCCTTTTTCTTTAAGAACTTTTTTAAGGGTGTGAAATACTTCTACACCACATCTTAAGGCTTCCTTAAATCTTGGATTATCAGGGTCTTTTCCGCCAAAAACAGGAACAATCATAAATTCTTGAAAATCAAGGTTGTTATCTGCATGAACTCCACCATTTATAACGTTCATAAGAGGAACAGGAAGAACTTTTGCATTTGTTCCGCCTATATACCTATAGAGTGGAATATCCAATTCCATTGCAGCTGCCCTTGCGACAGCAAGGCTAACTGCCAGAATTGCATTGGCACCTAATTTTGATTTGTTTTCTGTGCCATCAAGTTCAAGCATTATTCTATCTATTTCAACCTGATTTAATGCATCTTCACCAATTAATGCATCTGCTATTGTTTCATTTATATTTTCTACAGCTTTTAGAACACCTTTTCCATGAAATCTGTTTTTATCACCATCCCTTAATTCAACTGCTTCAGTTTCACCTGTGGAAGCACCGCTTGGAACCATAGCCCTGGCAACAACTCCGCTTTCAAGGACAACTTCTGCTTCTACTGTTGGATTTCCTCTACTGTCTAAAACTTCTCTCCCGTGAATATCAACAATTATAGACATTTATACAACCTCCTTAGTTTTATAGTCTATGGTATGCTGCTATTGCTGCTGCAATCACTGTGGCAAGGTCTTCAGGGTCACCTTCTTCAGGTTTAAGTTTGAATTTAGGTAGTTTTTTATCTATATATCCTGTATCAAATTTTCCTGCCAAGAAATCTTTATCTCTGACTATCTGTCTTAGCAAAGGCAGATTTGTTGGAACTCCTCTAACCTGAAATTCATCAAGGGCTCTCTTTGCTCTGTTTACTGTCTGTTCCCAATTTAAAGCCCATACTGTAAGTTTAGCAATCATAGAGTCATAATATGGTGGAATTATATAATCTTTGTAAACTGCTGCATCAATTCTAACACCGGGACCGCCAGGAGAATAGTAAGAAGTAATTCTTCCTGGAGAAGGTGCAAAATTCTTGTTAGGGTCTTCTGCATTTATTCTAAATTCTATTGCGTATCCCCTGAACTTAATGTCTTCCTGCAGGAATGGTAATTTCTCTCCTTCTGCAATTTTTATCATTCTTTGAACCAGGTCAACACCTGTGATTGTTTCTGTAACTGTATGTTCAACCTGTAGCCTTGTGTTCATTTCTATAAAGTAAAAATTATCTTCTTCGTCAACAAGAAATTCCAAAGTTCCTACACTTTCATATCCCAGTTTGAACATTGATTTAACGGCTACTCTGTATAGCTCTCTTCTTACCTCTTCATTTAAACGTGGGGATGGAGCTATTTCAACAACTTTTTGGTGTCTTCTCTGGATAGAACAATCCCTTTCCCCAAGATGAATAACATTTCCGTATTTATCTGCCATTATTTGAACTTCTATATGTCTTGGATTTTTAACATATTTTTCTATGAAGACATCACCTTTTCCGAAAAACTTTTCTGCTTCGCTGGTGGCAGATTTGAACAACTCCTCAAAATCTTCTTCTTTTTCAACAATTCTCATACCTCTACCGCCGCCACCGTAAGCAGCTTTGATAATGACAGGGAATCCTATCTCTTTTGCAACTTTTTTGGCTTCATTAAGGTCTGTGATAGGTTCATCTGTTCCCGGTAAAACAGGAACACCAACTTCACGCATTGCGATTTTTGATTTTATTTTGTCTCCAAAAAGCTCTATATGTTCAGGCTTAGGACCAATAAAGATTATGTTCCTTTTCTCACAATACCTTGCAAAATCTGCATTTTCAGATAGAAATCCATAACCGGGATGTATAGCATCACACCTTGTTTGTCTCGCAAGATCGACAATTTTGTAAAAGTTCAGATATGCTTTTAGAGGGTCGCCGGGTATCATATAGGCTTCATCTGCCTTTTTAACCCAGATACCGTTATGGTCAGCTTCCGAATATATAGCAACAGTTCTTATCCCAAGCTCTTTACATGCCCTGATTATACGGGTTGCAACTTCACCTCTGTTTGCAACCAGTACTTTTTTTATTTTTTTCTTTCTCATAATTGACTCCTAATCAATAACAATTGTTTCCTGATTTTCTATAAATGCTTCATGTAAAGCCCTTACTGCAAGTTCTGCATATTTTTCATCTATCAGGCAGGATATTTTGATTTCTGAAGTTGAGATTGCATAAATATTAATTCCTTCCCTATATAGAACTTCAAACATCTTTCCTGCAGTTCCTGCATGGGTTTTCATTCCTAAACCAACCACAGATATTTTTGCTATTCTGTCGTTTCTTTCTACTCCTGCTGCACCTACTTCTTCAGCGACTTCTTTCGCTATTTCCTCTGCAAAATCAGCATCAGTTTTATTCACTGTAAAAGATATATCTGTGTATCCTTCATGGGATACATTCTGGACGATCATATCAACTACTATATTGTTATCTCCCAGTGCTTTGAACAGCTTTGCAGCAATACCCGGTTTATCTGGAACTTTAACAACTGTTATTTTGGACTCTTTTAATTCATGACTTATTCCTCTAACTGCTACCCTTTCCATTTCTTCATTTTCCTCCACAATCCATGTTCCATCCTCATCAACAAATGAGGACTTCACGTGTATTTTAACGCCATATTTGGCGGCAAATTCTACAGACCTGATTTGCATAACTTTAGAACCTAATGAGGCCATTTCCATCATTTCTTCATAAGAAATCACAGGAATTTTCCTTGCATTCTCAACAATTCTCGGGTCTGCTGTAAATACCCCTGTAACATCTGTGTATATCTCACATACATCTGCTTTTAAAGCAGCAGCCAGTGCAACTGCCGTTGTATCTGAGCCTCCTCTACCGAGGGTTGTTATATCTCCATACTCATCAATTCCTTGAAAACCTGCAACAATAACAACTCTTCCTTTATCAAGCTCTGCATGTATTCTGTTTGTGTCTATCCTTCTAATTCTTGCTTTTGTATGGGCATCATCTGTAATAATAGGCACCTGCCATCCTGTCAGGCTTATGGCATCTATCCCAAGCTCTTTTAATGCTATTGCGAGAAGACCAATAGCAACCTGTTCCCCTGTGGAAACAACCATATCCTGTTCCCTTGGGTCAGGTCTGGAGGAAAGTTCCCTTGTAAGCCCAAGTAATCTGTCTGTTTCCCCTGACATTGCAGAAGAAACAACAACTACCTTATTACCTGCATCAACTGCTCTTTTTACTTTATTTGCAACATTTTTAATTCTTTCTATACTTCCTACAGAAGTTCCGCCGTATTTCTGGACTATTAAAGGCAATTAGACCTTCCTCCTTATCAGTAAATAAAATTAAATTTTTCCACTCTAATTATACCATTTAGGGCATTGGTAACGAATATATAGTCTGCTTTTTTCAGGTCATCAAGATAAAATCTTCCTTCAACTACTGTCCAGCCATCCTTTTTTGCTTCATTAATCACAGCTTCTCTTGTAATACCTGGCAAAATTCCACAATCAAGCGATGGGGTGTATAAAAATCTTCCTTTGATCCAGAATATATTTGCAGATGATGTTTCTGTAATTTCATCATTTTCATTTAAGAAAACAACATCATCAAACCCATTTTCCCTTGCATATCTTTTTCCTAATACATTTCTCATATAGTTTGTGGATTTTATTTTCAGTAGTGGGTCTGAACTGTGAACCTTAAACGGTGCAAGAGTAAGAGATATTTTTTCTTTTTGCATAGGTTTAAATGGTCTTACAATAACAAGTAGTTTACTTGCAACAGGTAATACCGAAAATTCAGAATTTCCTTCTGAAACAAGTATTGTCTTTACATACAAATCATTTCCTTCTGCTTGTTTGATTGTTTCCTCAATGTAGTAAATATAATCTTCCTCTGTTATAGAAGGAATTCCAAGTGTTTTTGCTCCTTTTATGAGCCTTTGATAATGTTTTTTAATAAACTTTGGTAATCCATTGTTATACCGGAATGTTTCAAAAACACCTTCCCCATACATAAGGGTTCTGTTGAAATTTTCTACGGAAGTTTCCCTTCCGTTAAGTGTAATAATTTCGCTCATCTTTCCCACCTCTTGTATATTAGATATCTTTTTTCAAATCCTGAAAAATCACCGTGTAAAGCCTTGAATACATATTTTAATAAAATTGCGAATCTGGATTCGCTTCCTTTTTTGTATAAATACCCATTCCATAAAACCATAGCTCCATTAATTTTTCTATAGGTTTCTGGTTTAACCAAAGCCAGAAGCGGTTTTTTTTCTGATAGCTTTATAATCTGTGCAGTTGGTATATCCCTATAGACTTTTCTCCGGGCATAAAAAGGTAGATTGTGCCAGAAACGGTTTTCTATATATAGGGGAATATTTTTCTCCGGAACATTATCATTTATAGCTATCCCTATTCTGTCATAAGGTCTGAATTTTTCCACGATAGGTAAAACTGAAACGACAAACATATAAAACAACACAAGCATTGATATAAATGGAAGTAGTCTAATCTCTCTGTATCTGACCAGATAAAGAACGGGGAAAATAGCTGCAATGTAATACATATAATCCAGTCTAAAAAGATATACCATACCTGCTATAGCAGCGACAGCAATAATAACAGGAATTAAGAGGGATACCCCATAAAAAACTTTATCAATCTGATTTTTAGGTGAATATCTAACCAGATAATAGGCAACTATAATGGACATTGCACCATGCGCCTGAATAATATAAACAGGAATTTTTCCTTTGGCTATGGTGAATATAGCAAGCATTGTCAAAAGCCACACCATAGGAAACATGAGTTCTTTTGTTCTGTCCTTTATAGCTCTAAAAACGCCGTAATAAACCATCAACGAATAAGGTAAAAATCCCCATAGAATAACTACGAAATAGAAAAATAGACTGGAAATTCCTCCTGATTTTTTACCAATAGCCCTTTTTATTGTTTCTTCCAGTGTTATCTGAATAAACTCCTGACCAAATTTCATATAAGCATAGACATACCAGCTAAAACCAATGACAATAGCAATAGGTAGCCCTATTTCCAGATGAATAAATTTTAAATTTGTGAAAAATGCCCTCAGTCTAAAACTGTTTTCAAAAAGTAGATAAATAATAACAATTGCCCCGATTATGATTAAATACGGATATCCTTTAGTCAAAATGGTAAATCCAAGGGCAATATAAGAAAAAAGGATATATAAAAACTTTCTTCTTTTATATCCGGCAATAAAAAGATACAGGGTTAGCGTGAAAAAAAATGTAAGGGGCACTTCAGGGGAGGCATATCTTGAATTTATAATAAATTGGAAACTGAAGGCCATTACAGCAGCAGCAACAATGCCGATTTTCCTATCAAACAGTTCTTTACCTATCAGATAAACCAAAATATTTGAGCCTAACGCTGTCAAAACGATAGGGAGCCTTGTTGCAAACTCATTAATTCCAAAAATTAGATAGGAAATAGCCACCAGCCAATATGTCATAGGAGGTTTATTCAGGCGGGGCTCATAGTTATAAAAAATATCAAGGAAGTCCTTTTTCTCTAACATTTCCCGTGCAGCTTCTGCATAAAAAGCCTCATTGGGAATCCATATATCATTGAGCCATATGTTCCAGAAATAAACAAAAACAGTAAAAAACAAAAATAAAGACACAAACCATTTATTATTTAAAAGCTTTTCCAGATTTTCCTGCGACATATCACCTCTCTGTAGCTGTTTTTCCGTTAGAATATTCTAATATATTAAATGGAAGGAGGTTTAATTGGAAATATATCTTCCTGTTGCAGATGTCACAGTTAATATCTTTGTAATTATTGCCCTTGGTGTTGTGGTTGGATTTTTCTCTGGTCTTCTTGGCATTGGTGGCGGAATTATACTTAACCCTGCTTTAATCAAGTTGGGTATTCCTCCAATTGTCACCGTGGGAACCTCAGTTGCCCAGATGGT
>NZ_JALVTW010000022.1 GCF_027023985.1 Persephonella sp.
GACAAATTCTGTCTTACAGCTTTTTATAGCCTTCGTTCAGTATGTTTTGCCTCTAATTGTAGGAACCCTTTGGATTTATTCTTTGCTGCTATTTATCAAATACAAAAAGGAGGGAATTTAAGATGAGGTTCTCAGATGTAAGACTTTATGAGAAATGGATTAGAAAGCTTGAAAATGGGAAAACAAAAGAGGTTATAGATGAGCTAAAAACTCTTGCTGAAATCAGGAAAAAGAGAAAAGAAGAAAACAAAAAATACAAACTGACATCAGGCAAATGAAAAATTCCGTTTTATATATAAAAGCCTTGTTAGAGGGGTAATATGAAAACGGTTGAGAAAGACAAAGTAGTAGAAAAAATAGCAGTTATCTCTCTAAAGTATTTGAAAGAACTTGAGAAAAGAGGCATTATAAAAATCAAAATAGAAAAAGGAGTTGTAAGGGTAGTCAAAGCATGAAAGCAGTTATATACGCAAGATACAGTTCTAAAAATCAGGACAAAAAGTCTATCAAAGACCAGGTTATTCTCTGTCAGATAGAGGCAGAAAAGCAAAATGATGAAGTTGTTGCTGTTTTCTTTGACGAGGCTAAAAGCGGTCTTTCAGATGATAGAGAAGCTTATCAGAAGATGCTTGAGTATGTAAAAAAGCACAGGATAAAGAAAATATATACGTACCACACAAGCAGAATATCCAGGGACACAGCAGAAATAAAGCTAAGGGTAAGAGAGCTTAAATATATCTACGGGGTAAACATTATATTTGTTTCACAGGGAATATCTACTGCACAGGAAAATATAGAGTTATTATTATCTGCAAACGGTATAGCTGATGAACAATATGTAGAAAGTATCAGAAAAAACACATGGAGAGGTTTATATGGCAGGCTGCAGCAAGGAAAGGCAGTATTTGCCCCTAAGTTTGGATATAAACTAAAGGATGGTGAACTTTATATAGACGAAAAAGAAGCAGAAATAGTTAAAGAAATATTTAACCTATACATATCAGGAAAAGGCTTTAAAGAAATAGCAAAAATACTAAACCAGAGAGGTATCCCATCTCCAAGGAGAGCCAAATGGTCTTTAACAGCTGTAAGGGAAATAATCACAAATGAAATATACAAAGGTGTAATAGTTTGGAACAAATACCAGTATCGTAAGATACCAGGATTTTCTAAAAGGAAGAAAATACCTAATCCACCAGAGCAGTGGATAAGGATTGAAAGACCAGATTTACAGATAGTTCCTGTGGAAATCTGGGAAGAGGCTAACAGGAAAAGAATATCAAGACAAAGACAGGACAACAGCAAAAACCGAGTAGGATATACAACCCTTTTAGGTGGATTTATTAAATGCCAGTGTGGAAGTAATCTAATAAAACATTCTAAGGTTTCATTTAAATGCAGACAGGCTTTAGTAGGAGCCTGCGATATAACAGCAAGTTTCAGAGAAGATATGTTGAATACCCTTGTTATACACGCTATAAAACAGCATTTAATAGAAAATAGAGAATTGTTTAAAGAAG
>NZ_JALVTW010000023.1 GCF_027023985.1 Persephonella sp.
GGTATTCCTGCCCTATTTCAATAGCATCTCCGACTCTAAATTCAGCTTTGTCTAATAAACCAGCTTTGCTGAAAAATTCCTTGGCAAGATTTATATTTTTTTCCTGATAATCTATTAAAACAACCTTTCCGTTTTTTAACCCTTTTGTAAACCAGTAAGCAGAATAACCAAAGCCTGAACCTATTTCCACAACAAGTTTAGGATTTTTAAGTCTCGTTAGCAAATATAAAAGTCGTCCACCTTCCCTGCCAATAATAGGAAAGTCCTTTTCTTTAGCATACTCTTCCATTTCCAGAACTATCGGGTCATCTTCTACAGAAAGATTTTTCAAATACTCCTCAAGCTTTGGATTTATCAAAAATTCCATTTATTTCCCTCTAAAAAACTTAAGATTAATATCTTATGAACTTTTTTATCAAGTTGCAAAGTTATAAAATTAGTATTAGATTTGTGTATAAAAATGTGTAAAAGGAGAGAAAGTCATGCCTGCAGTAAGAATAAATATATCCCTTGATAAAGAAATAGCAGATGAGCTTGAAAGCATAGCTAAAGAGCTTGGAGAAAAGAAAAGCCATATCATAAGAGATGCCCTTATGTATTATTTTGATTATCTGGATGTGAAGATTGCTGAGAAAAGATTAAAAGATATAGAAGAAGGAAGAAGTAAACTTATTCCCGCTGAGGAAGTCTGGAAAAAACTGGGTCTGGAGTGATTAATGTATAAGCTTGTTTTTGAAGAAGAAGCAGCTAAAGAATTCTCAAAACTTCCTAAAAATATCCAGCGGATTATTAGAGAAAAACTTATTATTCTTTCGAAAAATCCAGACTTAATTAAAAACAACATAAAAGTCTTAAAAGGAAAATACAAAGGCTTAAAAAGACTAAGAGTGGGCAAGTATAGAGTGATTTTTGACCAGAAAGATGAAGGGCTAATACTCCTTAAAATTAGAGTGGCTTCAAGGAGAGAAATTTATTGAATTTTCACATTTTTATAATATCTTTTTCATAAAAAAATCCGAGAGAGGAAGATGGCAAAAAGTCCTTTTAGTATAAAACTGCCTTTTGAACCTGCAGGAGACCAGCCCAAAGCAATAAAACAGCTTTATGATAATCTTAGACATGGCGTAAAAGAACAGGTTCTACTGGGAGCCACTGGAACAGGGAAAAGCCTGCATCCTGAAGAATATGTCTTAATAGGTGAAAAATTTGGAGAAAATATTTATTGGTTTGTTAAACCTATCAGTAAAGTCTTTGATGAGCTTTCAAATAGATTTGAAACGATACTTGTTAAAAATGAATATATAACATATCTGCCAGAAAATAGATTTTTCACACTTAGCTTTAACCCTAAGACATTTCAAGAAGAAATCAAGCCTCTTTACGCAATCACAAAACATAAAGAAAATAGAAAATTACTTAAGATTAAATTTTCCGATGGAAGAAGTATAATCACAACACAAGACCATAACTTTTATGCACTAAAAAAAGAAGAAGGATTTAGACTTTACGAAACAAAACAGCTAAAAGAAGGAGATTTTGTCCCGATACCAAGAAATCCATTTATAAAAGCAAAAGAGCCTGTTAGAAAGATTTATATAACAGATTATATAGAAAGAGATAAAAGTCATATCTATTTTGAGTGTGAAGAGGAAAATTATGAAAAATTCTATTCAGGAGAGAGACTAACACAAAAAAAAGTAAGAGCTAAAAATCATGGAGAAACTGGAGTTCCTCTTAAACTGCTTGAAAACCAGATTGATGAATCTGAAATAGCCTTAAAAACAAATACATCTAAAAATAAACTTTCCAATAAAATTGTCTTAAATAGAAATTTCTTAGAATTTCTTGGGATTTATATAGCAGAAGGATTTTCAAACGGTAGAACAATCTCAATTTCTACAGACGAAAACTATTACAAAAATATTGTGGTCAATTTTTTAAAGGAGTTTGGCTTAGAACTTCACTTTCATAAGTATGATATAAAAGCAAACAATGTAATTCTGGCAGAGTTTTTAGGAAATTTAGCAGGAAAAAAATCAGGGGATAAAAAACTTCCTGAGTTTTTCTTAAACCTATCTGACAAACAATTAGGATACCTGCTAAGAGCAATATTTGATGGCGATGGAACAGTTGAAAAAGACGCTATAACTCTCACCACAAAAAGCAGAAAGCTGGCAAATGATATTTTATATGCACTTTTAAGACTTGGTATATGGGGAAGGGTAAGAAAGATATTTAAAAAAGCTACAAATACCAACCATAAAGGAGATTTTTATTATCAGGTAACGATTTCAGGGGTAGAGAATATAAAGCTTTATCTTAAACATATTGGATTTAATCTTAAAAGAAAATTAGAAAAAGCAAAAATTTTAGCAAACAAGGAATACAACACAAATGTTGATTTAATTCCATTTACAGGAAAGCTAATTAAAAAGCTAAGAGAAAAAAATAAACTTCTTCAAAAAGATATACTTGCCAAAAGGCAGACCCTTTCTGCCATAGAAATAGAGAAAAGAAATCCCTCTTATAAAATGTTCACAGAAATAATTAAAAGTTTTGAAGAAAAAGATATATCTGCTAATAGCTTAAAGAAATACAGCAATTTGAGATGGAATAAGATAGAAAGTATAGAAGAAATAGAGTTTGATGGTTATGTTTACGATTTTTCTGTTAGGGATAACGAAACATTTTTAGCTGGATTTGGCGGAATTTTTGTTCATAATACATTTACTATAGCAAATGTTATAGAAAAATACGGTAAGCCTACACTTGTTTTGACACACAACAAAACCCTTGCTGCACAGCTTTACAGAGAGTTAAAAGAACTATTTCCTGATAATGCTGTTGAGTATTTTGTGTCATACTACGACTACTATCAGCCTGAGGCTTATGTCCCTGAAAAAGACCTTTATATAGAAAAAGACAGCTCTATAAACGACGCAATAGACAGGCTTAGACACTCTGCAACAAAAAGTCTTATAGAAAGGCCTGATACTATAGTTGTTGCCTCTGTTTCCTGTATATACGGGCTTGGAACACCAGAGTTTTACGAAAAACTAAGGCTTCAATTGTATGTCGGTCAACAGATGGACAGGCAGGAACTTTTAAAAAAACTGGTTGAGCTTCAGTATCTAAGAGATGATTTTTCATTTAAGAGAGGAACCTTCAGAGTTAAGGGAGACACTGTTGAAATTATTCCTTCCCACGCAGAAGATAGGATAATCAGAGTTGAGTTTTTCGGGGACGAAATAGACAACATAACAGAGATAGACCTGTTTAACAGGGATATAAAACAAAGGCTAAATACTACGGTTATTTTTCCGGCAAGCCACTATGTTATCCCAAGACCTGATATGGTAGAAGCCATAAAACAGATACAGATAGATTTAGAAAAAGAGGTTGAGGCGTTTAGAAGACAAGGAAAAGAGATAGAAGCAAACAGACTTTGGCAGAGAACAAACTATGATATTGAGATGATGCTTGAGCTTGGCACATGTAAGGGTATAGAAAACTACTCAAGATATTTTGATGGCAGACAGCCGGGAGAAGCACCTTATACACTTATGGACTACTTCCCTGATGACTATCTGCTTATAGTTGATGAGTCCCACGTTACTATCCCACAGGTCAGGGCTATGTATAACGGGGACAGAAGAAGGAAAGAAAATCTCGTTAAATACGGCTGGAGAATGAAATCTGCCTATGATAACAGGCCACTGAAGTTTGAGGAGTTTCTACAAAAAATAGAAAGGGCTATATACGTATCAGCAACCCCTGCAGACTGGGAAATAGAAAGAAGCAAAGGTGTAATAGTAGAGCAGATTATCAGACCAACAGGACTACTTGACCCTGAAATAGAAGTTAGACCAACAGAAGGACAGATAGACGACCTTATAAATGAGATATGGAATATAAAAGAAAGAGGAGAAAGGGCTATTGTTATTACCCTTACAAAGAAAATGGCAGAAAATCTTGCAGACTATCTGGAAGAAAGGGATATTAAGGCTATTTATCTACACTCTGAGATAGACACAATAGAAAGGGCAAAAATAATAAAAGAGCTGAGGGAAGGGAAATACGACGTTATAGTTGGTGTAAATCTCCTTAGAGAAGGAATTGACATGCCTGAGGTTTCTCTGGTTGCTGTTTTAGATGCAGATAAACAAGGTTTCCTCAGGTCTACAACAGCACTTATCCAGATAATAGGAAGGGCAGCAAGAAATGTCCACGGAAAAGCTATTTTATATGCTGACAAAATTACTCCAGCTATGAAAAAAGCTATAGAAGAAACAAACAGGAGAAGAAAGATACAGCAAGAATACAACGAAAAACACGGCATAACTCCAAAATCAGTTAAAAAAGAAATTAAAGACCTTATATCCCTTGAAGAGATTGGTATTTACGAATATGCCGATTATATTCCAGAAGATGTAGAAACAGAAGAAGACCTTATGAAAAAGATAGAAGAGCTTGAAAAACAGATGTGGAAAGCTGCAGAAAACTGGGAGTTTGAAAAGGCAGCAGAATTAAGAGACCAAATAGAAAAACTCAGAAAATTAGTTGGTGTAGTTAAATAAGTTAGATATTATTTTTACTTGCTTTATGTAGTTGTTAGCTCTCTTTTAGCTGTATTTTTAAACTGCAAAAGCTTTTGAAAGAGTTTAGTTGATATATCTTTAATCATCTCCAGTTGATTTTTATTTTCTTTGCCTTCCAGGATACCTTTGGAGACAGCATGAAATTCACAATGAAGGTCATAAATTTCATTAAATAAAGTTTTTAAATTTTCTGGTAGTTTTTCTACACATTCATCTTTTATGATATCTATTGCTTTTCCAAATGCACATGAATGGCAATCTGTAGGCTGAAATTCTATTTTTCCATCTATTGCTTTTTCAAGTTTATTAATATATATCGCATGTTGAGACAGATAGATATCTATTTCTTCTGCAAGTTCTTTTATTTTATTCACTGCTGCCCTCCCAATCTATACTTTTATATTTTTTGTATTTAATTATAAAGAAGTAACTATAAATTTTTATGGAATAAATCATATAGCTTAAAGTCTAATCAAAAGAAACCGATAATTGTAGTAAATAAAAGTCAGGCGAAAAAAAGATGTTTACAGAAAGTAAAACAGAACTTATGATATGGTTGTTTTTATTTGCGATGATAATTGCAATCTTTCTGTTAGATAATTCTCTTTCTTCAAATCTGCAAACTCCACAGGTAAGTATAACAGTGAATTTTTAGACATATATATCTATTTTGTGATTTCCTTCTTTTTTTGGATTTTCAGTTTCCATTTTTTTCTTTTCTGATTTCTTTTTAGGTCTTCTATAAACAGTCCATAATCTTTTCTGCGCTTTTTCGTCTGTAGAAGGCTTTATTCTTAAAACATTAGCAATATCTGGCCAATCCATATAATACACCTCCCCCTTATAAATATGAAAGTTTTTTTCTAAAAGGCAAATTTTTATTTCTTCATTCTTTTTTCTTTAACGCTTTCAGGCATTTCAAGGGTTAACACTGTTATAAGCCATATAAAAGTTATAATGCCCAGGAATATGAAAACTGCCTTATGTCCGTATTGGAGTAGATAACCTGCTGATGCACCACCTACAAAAGCACCAAGAAATTGGGCAGTATTGAAAACTCCAGAAGCAGTTCCTTTAACCTGTGGTTTTGCATATCTACTCATAAGAGAAGGCATAATTGGTTCTAGCATCATAAATCCTGTGAAGTAAACAATTATAGCTATTATTGCAGGAACAAACTGGTTTTCAAATTTTATAAATAGACCAAATGAGAGTATAAGAATAAGGATTGCTACTATTTTGACTTCTTTGATTAAACCTTTTTTCTCGGCAATTATAGTAGAAGGCACCATAAGGGTAAGACCTACCAAGAACATTACCAGATATACTTTCCATAAATCTCCTACATCCATAAATTGCTTCAGAATTAATGGAGCAGCTGTAAAAACAGCAGTAAGCCCCATATGAAGAACAAACATCCCAAAGTCCATTTTAAGCAGGTTTTTATCTTTTAAAACTGTCCCAAGATATGAACCTGTAAATTCTGCATCTTCATGGTGGACAATTACTTTAGGTCTCGGTATTCCCCAGATTATATATGGAATAGAGATCAGAGCCAGAAGGGCTGTAAATCCGAATACCCCTGCAAGCCCAAAATGTGCAGCTATCCATGGTCCCAAAACCATACCAAAAGCAAAAGCCATTCCTATGGAAGCACCTATTGTTGCCATTGCCCTGGTTCTGATTTCTTCACGGGTAAGGTCTGCTATAAGTGCTATAACAACAGAGGAAACAGCACCCATACCCTGTAAAAATCTACCTGCTATAAGGAGGTATATATTCTCTTGCAGTGAGGCATAAGCTGCCAGAAGACTACCGAAAACAAATATTATTGTTGAAAATATAAGAATTGGTATTCTACCTATTTTGTCACTTAAAAGTCCGTAAGGTATCTGAAAAAATGCTTGTGTTAAACCGTAAGCACCAATTGCAAGACCAACTAAAAATGATGTTGCTCCGGGAAAATCATGGGCATAAATACTGAGCACAGGTAAAACCAGAAACAGTCCCAGCATTCTAAGAGAAAATATTGCAGAAAGTCCAAGAGTTGCCTTTTTTTCCTCAGGGGTAAAATCTTTGTCTATCAATTACTCCACCTCTGCAGTTAATATTTATTAACTAATTATACTCCTCAAAAACATAAGGTTTAATATTATCTATATCATAAAAACTTTAATCCTTAATATGAAGAATATCCAGTATTTTCTGAAAGTTTTCTTCTGTTTTATTCTTCTTATAGATTTTTGCTGCTCCCATTAACTTTTTTTTATCAAATTCCGGAAGATATTTACTACCTTCTCCAAGAATAAATTGAATTAGCTGTGTTACATTTTGAAGGTTTTTAGAGAATTTACTCCTTTCAAAATCAATTAGATAAACCTTTAAGTTGTTATCAACAAGGACATTTGTATATGGTCTGTGCATTTCTTCTTTGTTTATCCCAAGTTTATCCAGAATTCTGGCCTGTTTTAAAAGCTGGGAAATTAAAATTTTTGCATTTTCTTTGTTTATTACCTTTTTTAATGGCTGTCCATGGATAAATTTATAAGCTATAAAATCTTCACCGGTAAGAACAAGTTTTCCACCTATGCCATATTGATTAACAACTTTCAGGATTTGGGCTTCTTTTTGAATATTAGGAATAAATTGTTCCTCAGAAGCTACTTTAAATGCCAGTTCTTGATTATCTAAATAGCCTTTATAAACTTCCCCTCTCCATCCTTCTCCTATTAGTTGAAGGTCTCTTATCTGGTTCTTTATGTCTTCAAATTTCATATTCGTAATGCTGTGAATAAAAATCAACTATAATCTCAACTATTTCGTCAAGGTCATCGCTTATCTGGAATAACTCAAAATCTTCTGGGGAAATATACCCATCTGCAAGGACTTTGTTTTTTATCCAATCTACAAGACCATTCCAATATTCGCTACCATACATAATAACCGGGAAAGGTTTAAGCTTTTTAGTTTGGATTAAAACCAGTGTTTCTGTAAGTTCATCAAGGGTTCCGTATCCACCGGGGAATAAAACATAAGCAGTTGCATATTTGTTAAACATTACTTTTCTGGCGAAGAAATAACGGAAGTTAAGCGTTACTGTAGCATAAGGATTTGGAATTTGCTCCATAGGTAATGTTATGTTAAGACCTACAGAACGACCTCCTCCTTCTTTGGCACCTCTATTTCCGGCTTCCATTATTCCGGGACCACCACCGGTGATTATGGAAAATCCTTTTTGCACCAATTTCTTAGCAAGTTCTCTTGCTGCTTCATAATATTTATTTCCTTCCCTTACCCTTGCAGAGCCATAAAAAGTAACTGCAGGAATAAATTCAGGTAAAACTTCAAAGCCATCAAC
This sequence comes from Persephonella sp., assembly GCF_027023985.1. NCBI lineage: Bacteria > Pseudomonadati > Aquificota > Aquificia > Aquificales > Hydrogenothermaceae > Persephonella > Persephonella sp. The sequence continues at coordinate 7,957 of NZ_JALVTW010000023.1, forward strand.
AAAATCACCAATAATTTTGAATAATCTCCATGCATCTTCTTTTTTTAATTCATTAATAAAATACTTCTCTTCCCTATTCATTTCCTGCTTTACTCCTTGCTTTGTTTAGAACTCTCTCCGCCTCCCTGACTCCCATTGCAGCAGCTTTTTCCAGGTCTGATATAGCTTTTCTATATTCTCCTTTTACATAATTACCGTGTTCATAATAAAGTTTACCTCTAAGGTAATAAGCACGGGCATTGTTAGGATTATATTTTAATACCATTGATAAATCATTTATAGCTTTTCTATAGTCTTTAAGCTTTAGATAAGAAAGAGCTCTTATATAATAAACATTTTCATTTTTATATCCGTTATTTATAGCTTTTGTAAGATATGTTATAGCCCTTAAATATTTTCCGTTATCGTAGTAGATTTTACCCATATAGTAGTAAATTTCCGAATTTTTGTATCCTGAAGCTTCAGCTTTAAGTAGATACTTTAATGCTTGATTATAGTTTTTTTGAGAATAGTAATATTTACCTTTTATGTAATAGGCCAGAGGTAAATTTTTACCATGCTGGATTAAAAGGTCTGCATAATGATTTGCCTTTGATAAATTCCCAGTTTTCATGTAAATAATTGCAAGTTTGTTTATTATGTCAGGGTCATTGCTGTTTTTTGCATACTTCTCCAAATAATTAAGTGCTTTTCTATAATTACCAAGTTTAAAATAAGTCTGTCCAAGGTAGTAAGTTATTTCTTTGTTATCTGAATATGCCTGTTTTGCCTTTTGTAAATATTTAAGTGCCATATTGTATAAACCTTGTTTATAGTATTCTTTCCCAAGAAGCAGATATAGTTTATATATTTTAGGTTCAATCTGGTCTGATATTAAGGGATTTATTGCCATAGCTTTTTTATAAAATTCAAGGGCATCTGAATATCTGCCTTGTTGATTATATCGGTTAGCTATTTTGATATATATCTGGGAGAGCTTATCCCTAAGGGATTTTTTTAAGGAGGGTTCTATAAAAATTGCTCTCTGATAGTGCCGCAGAGCCACAAAATAGTTTCCTTGTTTATATTCTTTGTCTGCCAGTTTTAGATAAAGGGCTGCTTTTTTTGTTTTTGCCTCCGGAGACTTGGAACGTTGATAGTATAGTAATGCAGAATTAGTATCTCCTAATTTCTCATAAATATGGGCTATTTGAGGGTATATTTTTGCAGGATTATTTGTGTAAGCAAGAGCTTTTTTGTAATAAACAAGAGCCTGTTTTAGAGCCTTTTCTTCATAGGCTTTTTGGGCTTTATCTAAATAAATTTTTACTACTTTAGGGCTTATATCCTTTTTGAGTTTAGGGTTTAATTTTAGAGCTTGTAAATAAAGCTCTAACGCTTTATCATAATTTCTCTGGCTAAAGTATATATCAGCTATTGCTTTTGTAATTTGTGGATCTTTTTTGAGTGCCTGTGCCTTTTCTAAATAATTAAGTGCTTTATTGTAATCTCCAACTGTAAGGAAATGGAAACCCAGATTTTTATAAGCATTAAATAATTTTTCCTTTATTTGAGGCATATTTTGAAGTTTTTCATAATAGGATATAGCTTTTTCAACTTGATTTTTCTTTAGATATATATCACCTGCAAGAAGTAAGGCTGACGGGTTATCTGGCTGAAGTTTTAATACTTTTTTTACGACTTCCAGAGCTTTATCTATTTCTCCGGTCTCATAAAGGATTTTTCCATATAAAAGCAAGGAGGGTATATGGTCTGGTTTAAGTCTTAAGGCTTTCTTTAAAAAAGAAATTGCTTCTGGAATATCAATTCTGTTATATGCCTTTCTGGCAAGGATATAGTATATTTCCGGGTCATTTATATGTTTTTTCTGTATTTCATCTATATCAACCTGAGAAAGTATAAAATCCAATTTATCATTAAGACTTTGGTCTTGAATACCGAGACTCTTTGCTTTAAGAAGTGTATCCAGTGCTTTAGAATATTCTTCCATTGATACGTAATCGTCATAAATTCTCATATATATATCAAAAAGTTCTTTTTTAAGTTGCGGATCAGGTGTTTTTTCCAATTTAAGTAATTTTTCATAGTAATAGGCTACTTTTTTAAGATTTCCCTTTTCCTTATATTTTTCTGCAGCTATTTTTGAGAGCTCCTTTATTTTGGCAACTAATCTGGTTTTGAGTGCTTTTATATCTTTTTCATTTTTGAAAGGGCTGTTATCTATAGTTTTAATGGCATCTTCATAGATAGAAATATTATTTTCTATATCTGATATGGAGTTAAAAAACTTAGCAGTTTTCAGATATATCTCTATTTTTTGCTTTAATCTTCTTTTTTCCTTCAAGAGCTGTTCAAGCTTCTTTTCATTAATCCACTTGCCCTGATAGTATATATAACCTTGGGCAACTTTTTGCATAATAGGATCTTGGGAAAGTTTATTTTTTAGTTTGTTTATCTCATCATGTTTAAAAATTTTGAGGATTATCAATTGGTCGTATCTTTTTAAAGCTCTGTCAAACAGTGATTTAGCCTTTTTATATTCCTTTTTTTGATAAGCAACTTCTCCTTGTTTTTCAAGGTCTTTTGCCAGTTCATATAATTCCTTTTCCTGCAGTATATAAACCCCAAAATAAATTAAAACTGCTGAAAATAAAAGAATAAGTAGTAGTTTTATCTTCCCCCTTATAAAATTCACTGTTTAACCTCTTCAAACTTTTTCTGATATATTTTTAAATATTTATTTTTCTGCTCCATAAATCTCTTAATTATAGGAGAAAGTTCTGATAGAATTTTTTTATCTTTCTCTTTTACTTCCATTGCTGTTGAAATTTCCTTACTTAAAGAGGCTTTTTTACCTAAAAAGCTGTAAAAATCATCAATATTAATTCTGATTAATGCTTTGAGATTTTCTATAATTCTAAGATATGCGTATGTTCTTCCGTTACGCCTTGTTTCATAATAGCTGAAATTTTCCCTAACCTCTTTTATTACATATCTATTTTTTTTCATATCACTAATTAACTGACCAAATGCATTATCAAGCTCCTGAAAATATTCAAGTATATAATCTTTATTTGTAAAAAATAACCAAGAACTTTTTATACCTTTAAGAGTTTTAATATACTCCTCCAACATCTTCTTGGTGACTTCAAATCTATGTATTATCTCTTCATCAAGGAGATTTTTCATATCTTTTGTTAGATAGTTAAGCAATTGGTCTGTATGTTCCAGTATGGCAAATATTTTTGAATCATTATTAATGAAAATATCTATAACATCAGTATCACCGGCTTTCATAGCCCAGTAAAGAAAATATAAGAAGTCCTTATGGAAGTTTACATAATTTGATAGATATAATCTTTCAAGGATTTTTGCTGATTTTATATCTCCTGTTTTATTGTAAGACAAAGAACAGTATTTGATTGTTTTTAGTTTATATTCATTTTGAAAGTTTCTTATATAATCTTCTTTCAGATATTCTTCTTGATATTTTTTGTAATATTTTTCACATAAAACCGGCAGAATATTAGGGTCTTTTTTCTTTTCGTAGAGTATTTCTAATTCATCGGTATCAAGGTTTTTGTAATCAATACAAGAGTTTAGAATCATAAAGATACTTATTAGGAAAAATACAATAAATTTTTTCACTTCCCTACCCCTTATTAGAGGAACTATTTATAAATATATTATTCATTATTTATATTGTAAACATTTTATCCAAATTTATTTTTGATTAGCTCTTTTAATTTTTGTTGTTTTTTCTTTACAAATTTTAAGATAAAGGCTTCGTCTGAAGGTTTTATATTTTTGAATTTTATACCATAACAAACCGTATTTTTTCTTTCTACTATATTAACAACCTGCCCATTTATTTTAAGCTTCTTTCCATCAAGTTCAAAATCTATTTCAAGTTCAGTTCCCACTCCAATTCCTGTAGTTTTTCTTTTATCCTGAGGTATACAAATTCGTATTCCTCCAGCACTAATATCTCGACCTTCTGCTGTTATTATTTGGGGTTTCACTTCAGACAATATTTTGGTTCGGACAGGTATATCTATCTCAACTCTGGCATATTGCCTTCTTTGAGTTCTTTTCATATCAATATGATGTGGAATTTGAAGTATTACTTTGCCCCCTTCTTTGACAATATCTGAAACTTCACCTTCAAGAGTGTATATGGCATCGTCCCTTCTTAAAAATATAATCTTTACTCTTTTGCCTTTTAAATCTGGAGGGGAAACAACATCAACTAAAAGCCAATACATATATTTTTCATCTTTATCGTATAAAGAAACTGGAAATGTTTGGTTCTGGTAATTTAGTCTTCCCCCTTGAAACAGTTCAATATCCTTTGTGGATGTTAGGGGTACAAATGGAGGAATATAATCAAATCCTAATTTTTTACGACTTTCTTTTATTAACTCTTCATCGTAGTTTTGATTTTCGTTCACATACTGGTCTATTACTTTTTCAAAAGATGCTTTTACTTCAAGTGACAAAAAAGGGTCTCTATTAAGTTTCTTTGAGTATTTCCATAAGATATCTATTATCCTATCAGACAGTCCTTTTTCTTTTGCGTTTTTATAAAAAAATTTTTTTAAAAATCGGGCTTTTATTGTTTTTCTGAAATAGATGATTGCTATAAAAACAAGGACTAAAAAAAGAATTATGAAAATTAAGAGTAGAATTTCTGTTAATTGCGTATTAGTTGCTGACTTAAAAGATTCAAGTGCTTTTAGTCTTTCGTCCAATTATTGACCTGATAAAAAGGGGGCTTTTGCCCCCTTTTTTGATTAAATATCGTAATATAATTCGAATTCTTTAGGATGTGGAACAAGTCTAATAGCATCAACTTCTTCTTGTTTGGTTTCAATCCACATGTTGATAAAGTCTTCGTCCATAACTCCGCCTTTTGTGAGGAATTCCATATCCTCTTTGAGAGCGTCAATTGCTTCTTGGAGAGAAGCTGGAGTTGATGGAACATTAGCAAGTTCTTCCGGTGGGAGAGAGTAGATATCTTTGTCTAATGGTTCTCCTGGATGGATTTTGTTTTCAATACCGTCAATTGCAGCCATTAACAGAGCTGTAAATGCAAGATATGGGTTAGAGGATGCATCTGGGAATCTTACTTCTATTCTTTTAGCTTTTGGAGAAGCTGAACCCATTGGTATTCTTATAGCTGCAGACCTGTTTCTTGCAGAGTAAGCAAGTTTTACTGGAGCTTCAAATCCTGGAACAAGTCTGTGGTAAGAGTTAGTTGTTGGGTTTGTAAATGCCGCAATAGCTTTTCCGTGTTTGATAATTCCACCGATTGCATAAAGTGCTATTTCAGAAAGACCTGCATACTGGTCTCCTGCAAATTGGTTTTCACCGTTTTTCCATATTGAGAAGTGTGTGTGCATTCCTGAACCGTTATCACCGGCAATTGGTTTTGGAAGGAATGTTACAAATTTTCCGTGTCTGTATCCAACATTTCTGAGAACATATTTGTATTTGAGAACGTTGTCTCCAGTTGTTACGAGGTCAGAGAATCTGAAGTTAATCTCACCTTGTCCTGCTGTTCCAACCTCATGGTGTTCTCTTTCTACTGTAATCCCAACTTCTTCAAGTGTTTTTACCATATCCCTTCTGATTTCTGCCATCTTGTCTAATGGTGGAACAGGGAAATATCCTCTCTTGTAAGGTGTTTTGTATCCAAGGTTAGGCATTTCTTCTCTACCTGTATTCCACCAACCTTCAATAGAATCTACTTCATAGTAAGAGTGGTTTGGTCCATTGCTGAACTTGATGTCATCAAAGATAAAGAATTCTGCTTCAGGTCCAAAGTAAGCAACATCTCCAATTCCTGTAGATTTGAGGAATTCAATAGCTTTTTTAGCTATTTGTCTTGGGTCTCTGCTGTAAGGCTCTCTTGTAATAGGGTCAACAACATCACATACCAGTGAGATATTAGGGTCGTCTATAAATGGGTCAATAAATGCAGATTTTGGGTCAGGTATAAGGAGCATGTCTGATTCCTGAATACCTTTCCATCCTCTAATTGAAGAACCATCAAATGGAATTCCTTCTTCAAAGCTTTCAGCTGAAAATTCATGGGCAGGAATTGTTAAGTGTTGCCATTGCCCAAATGGGTCTGAGAATTTCAGGTCAATAAAGACAACTCCTTTTTCTGAAATTACTCTTAAAACATCGTCCGGTGTTTGACACTGTATCATTGCCATGAAAAATACCTCCAAAAAGTTTTTATTTTCTATTAAATAGCCTCAGGGCCTCTTTCTCCTGTTCTTATTCTTATAACATCCTCAACAGGAATAACAAATATTTTTCCGTCTCCAATCCTTCCAGTTCTTGCTGCATTTGCTATTGTTTCAACTACCTTTTCTACCATTTCATCATCCACAACTATTTCTATTTTCAACTTAGGGAGAAAATCTATTACATATTCTGCTCCTCTATAAAGCTCTGTATGACCCTTCTGTCTTCCAAAACCTTTAGCCTCAGTAACAGTCATACCATATACACCGATTTCTGTAAGGGCATCTTTAACCTCATCCAGCTTAAAAGGTTTGATGATTGCTTCTACCTTTTTCATTTCTACCTCCGTTTATGTTTTAAAGCAAAATCTTTGCCAATTTATAAAGGTTTATTTTTAGCTAAATACCATATTTACAGCATATTTTTTATGCATATCAATGCACATTATTTAAGCATTCAGGTCAAAAACTATCACTTTTATTTCTGTATAATCTTCAATTGCAAATCTTGGCCCTTCTCTACCTATTCCGCTTCCTTTTACTCCACCGTAAGGCATATTATCCGCCCTAAATGTCGGAATATCATTTATTATCACACCACCCACCTGTGCACCTTCTATAAATTTCCAGGCATTTTTTATGTTGTTTGTAAATACACCAACCTGAAGACCGTAGTTTGATTTGTTTACCAGTGCTAATGCCTCATCCATATTCTTAAATTTCTTAACTGTTACAACTGGAGCAAATGCCTCTTCATAAAACAGTTTTGATTCTTCAGGAACATCAACAACAACTGTAGGCTGAAAAACAGTTTTTTCTTCAGAACAGGCTATTCCTCCCCTTTCTACCTTTGCACCTTTTTCTACTGCTTCTTGTATCCATGATTGTATTCTGTTTACTTCATCAACTGTAATTACCGGACCTACGTCTGTTTCTTCATCCATTGGGTCCCCAAATTTAAGTTTTGAAACTTCCTGTTTTAAAAGTTTATAAAATCTATCTGCAACTTTTTCATGGACAAGTATTCTTTGAACAGAGATACACACTTGACCGGCAACTGCAAATCCACCTGCAACAGCTTTTTTAGCTGCAATCTCAAGATTAGCATCCTCATCAACCACTACAGCAGAGTTAGAGCCAAGCTCCATAACAATTTTTTTCAGTCCAGCCTGTTTTGCGATAATTTCTCCTACTTTAAGGGAGCCTGTGAAAGAAACCACCCTTACATCTGGATGAGTTGTCATTGCTTGTCCAACATCTGCAAAACCCGGGATAATTGAAACTGCTTCTTCAGGAACACCGGCTTCTAAAAATAGTTCACAAAGCATTGTTGGAGAAAGCGGTGTTCTTTCGCTTGGCTTTAAAATAAATGGACAACCTGCCGCTATGGAAGGAGCTATTTTATGGGCTGTAAGGTTGAGGGGAAAATTAAAAGGAGTTATTGCAGCAACAATACCTGCCGGTTCCCTAAAATAAAAGCCTTTTTTACCTTTACCGTTTGGGGAGGCGTCTATATGAACATACTCCCCAGGTATTCTTTTTGCCTCTTCAGCTGACAGGGTTATAGTATTAATTGCCCTTTCTACTTCTGTTCGGGCTTCTTTTATGGTTTTTCCTACTTCATAAACAATGGTTCTGGCAAAGTCTTCTTTCCTTTCTTCAAGAAGATTTGCTACCTTCAGGAGAATTTTATATTTTTCATAGGATGAGAGTTTCTTAAGTTTTTGAAGACCAATTTTTGCTTTTTCTACTGCTTTTTGAACATCTTCAGGAGAGCCTTTGGGAACTTCTCCGATTTTTTCCTGGGTGTAGGGATAAATAACATCTATCTTTTCTTCTTTATCTACCCTCTGCCCACCAATTATCATCGGAAGCTTTATCATAGTTGTATGCCCTCCTGACTTTATATTATTTTAATACAAAATTGTTAAATTTTGGGGAGATTTAATGATTGAGTTTATTCAGGGAAATATTGTTGAAAAAAATGAGAACTACATTGTTATTGAGAAGGGGGGAATAGGGTTTAAAGTTTATGTGCCTTATGAAATTGAAGATGGAAAGGTCTATACAAAATTAGTAGTTAGAGAAGATGGATTTTTTCTATATGGGTTTAAAAACAGAGAAGATAGGGATTTGTTTGAACAGCTTACAGGTATAACAGGGATTGGTGTAAAACATGCTTTTTCTATTTTAAAAAGATTTACCGGTGGAGAGGTTATTCAGATTATAGATGAAGGGGATGTTCAGGCTTTAATGGATGTGCCTGGGATAGGTAAAAAAACCGCCCAGAGAATTATTTTTGAGCTTAAAGGAAAATTACAGTTTTTTGAAAATGAGTTATTAGAGGATATTGTAAATGCTTTATTATCCCTTGGTTTTGAAAAAAAAAGATGCTGTATGGGCTGCAAGAGAAGCTCTGAAAGAAACTAAAGAGCTTGAATCTGCAATAAAGAAAGCCCTTCAAAAACTGTCTGAAAAAGGATAGAATTTTATAGCTTTATATAAAAATTATAAAGGTGTAGGAAGGTGTGGATTTTAGGAGAACATGATGAACCGGTAAGAAAGACTCGTAAGTCTATACTGGAGCTAGTTGGAAATACCCCTTTAATAAAATTAGAAAAATCCCTTCCAGATGATATAAAGGAAAAACCTGTTGAGATATATGCAAAATTAGAGGGATATAATCCCGGTGGCTCCGTTAAAGATAGACCTGCCACCAGAATGATTGTTGAAGCAATTCAGTCCGGTAAGTTAACAAAAGACAAGATTATTCTGGATGCTACCTCAGGTAATACAGGTATTGCACTTGCTATGGTTGGAACTGCCCTGGGATATAAAGTTGAGCTGGCAATGCCCTCAAATGTAAGTGAAGAAAGGAAAAGAATTATTCAAGCTTACGGAGCTAAAATACACTACACTGACCCGCTACAAAGCACAGATGGGGCAATCCTATATGTCAGAGAGCTTATAGAAAAATATCCCGATAAATACTATTACATTGACCAGTATAATAATGATGCAAACTGGCGTTCCCATTTTTACTCAACAGCTGTTGAGATATGGAATCAGACTAATCAAAGGATTACACATTTTATAGCCGGTATTGGAACCGGCGGAACAATAATGGGAACAGGTAGAAGATTAAAGATTTTTAATCCTGATATTCAGATAATAGGTGTTCAACCTGACAGTCCTTTTCATGGAATAGAAGGGCTCAAGTATATAGAAACATCCATTAAACCAGGAATTTTTGACGAAAATAGGTTAGATAGGACAATGTTCATAGGAACAGATATTGCTTATGAAAGGGCAAGAAGTCTTGCCAGAAAAGAGGGGGTATTTGTAGGGCAGTCATCAGGAGCAGCCTTTGAGGCTGCTATCCAGATTGCAAGAGAAATAAATGAAGGAGTTATTGTTTTTATATGCCCTGATGGCGGCGAAAAATATCTGACAACTGCCCTATGGGAAATTTAAGGGTCTTTATTATCTGCTTCAACTGCTGCAATTAACCTTTCTGATATATCAGGTAAAGCTGCCCTTACACGAACCCATGCAGACATTAATGGAACACCGATAGGGTCATTTCTAAAATCTTCTTCTGCCAATTTTAGAGCCTCTACAAAAGCTTCTATAGCTTCAATCTCTGCATGTCTGTCATATTCAAGTCCATTAATAAGAGAAAGGGCATTATATTTTTCTATCGCATATCTTGCTTCCTGTAGATAAGTAGTTAGTAATGTCCTGAAAAATCCCCCTGAAAAAACAAATCCATCGTGAGCAAGAACCCTAAATAGTGTTTTTGCTATATCAGATGCCATTTTTACAAGTCCGACGGATGTTTCTCCTTTTTTAATTTTTTGATGTTTATGTTCATAAGTTTCCATCACCTCAACCTGACATACACGGTTAAATGAGGTGTTATTATAAACTTCACTGAGCATTGAAACCTCGAGTCCCCATGTCGGAGAAATTCTAATTCCCCTTGCTAAACTTCTGATAAATGCAAACTCCCCGGAAAGTGCATATCTGAAACTATCAAGGTATATAAGGAACTGTTTATGCCCTAGAATTTTCATTAATGCACGGATTAAAGGAGTATAGAAAAGTCTTGTTACCCTGCCATATAGTTTATTAGTTACCCGTGCGTAATATCCCTTGGCAAATTCAAAATCAAGAGCTGGAGAAACAACAGGGTAAAACAGCCTTGCAGGCAACTCCCTTGAATAGTTAACAATATCACAATCATGTAGGGCTATTGCATAGGCATTTACATCGGAAAGTATGTATCCCAAGCTCATCCAGACAGATCTACCTTTACCGGGAATATCAACTGTAAATCCTGCTTCTCTAAGAAGTTTATATAGTTCTTGCATACGGGGACCATCATGCCAGATAACATCAACCTTTGTTGGAATTTCTGACATTATTTTTTTGACTTTTCTAAATTCCTCCTCAGAGGCTCTATCAAGGGATAAGACTATTTTGTATAGATATTTTATTTTTTTAAGCTCCTCAACTATTTTTGGCATTGCAGGGCCTTCAAATTCTGAGTATAAAGCAGGTAAAAGCAATACCATGTTTCTCCTTTTTGCAAAAAGTTGCAATTCATACTCAAGTTCTTCCAGTGTCCTTGTGTTAAATCTTTGTAGTGTTGTTATGACGCCATTCTGGAAAAAGTCAGCCATAAGACCCTCCTCTTACCATATTTTTATTAAGTAATCTTTCATATTTTCAAATATTTCAGCCTGTTTGTTGTAATATTCTTCAGCTTCATCATCTGTTTTGTCTTTAAGCTCATTAACTAAAGAAGCTACCCTTGCATTATAAAGAGGTATCATTGTATCAAGGAGTTTGAATTTCTGTCTCGGTGTTGCATGAAAATAAGCTGCGTATCTATAAACGATACGAACCCAATTTTCTATAGGAAAAATAAAGTTTTCCGGATTTTCTTCCATATAAAGTTTTTTGATTAATCTAAAATCTTCTTCTTCTAAAATGGATTTCCATACACCACCGAAGTTATTATAACCAATTTTAAAATACTCAATAAGTCCCTGCTGATCTATCTCAAATGGCTTTGGTTCTTGTCCAACATAATCCCCAAGAATTGGGACATCCTTTGAACCTTTAACTTTTTTCCAAAAACTTTCATACTCTTCCATAAGTCTAAATATTGTTCCTACTACTTCCCTATACATCTGGGACAGGTCTTTTCCTGGGTCTTTCTCCTGATGAATTTTTGCCCCCAGTCTTGCCTGACAAATTTTATAACCATCTACAATGGCTGTTGTTGTCATCCATATATCTATTCCAAATTTGGCAACTTCTGTTTCCCACACATCTTTATCAAGATAATCTTTTATCAGTTTATAGGACATACCAAAATCACCGCCTATAGGTTGGCGAATTCTGTATCCATAAAGGGCACGGGTAAGGTTATAGGCAATAGTATTTGTTATAGTCCCATCAAATTTGTATCTTTTGTAGTAAGGACAAACATAATCATATCCTTGATATATTGGTTCTATCACATTTTTAACCCATTCCGGCGTGATAGACTTAAGGTCCGAATCAAATGTGGCAACAGCCTCTGCCTTCAAAAATTCTGCAGCTTCAAAAACAGCTCTTAAAGCAGAACCTTTACCGGGTATTCCTCTGTAGATAGTTACTATTTTTTCTATGTTATATTTGGAAATATCTGTGTTTTCTGCAATTTCCCTTGTATCGTCTGTAGAACCTCCATCTGAGACAAATATCAAACATTTCTTGTCTTTGAAATACCTATCAAGACCTTCTGCTACCTGTTGAATTACATGGGATATTGTTGTCTGACTATAATAAGCAGGAATACCTACCACTATATCTGCATATCCAAGCTGTTCTATTTTTTTTCTGGCATCCTCCCTTAAAGCTGTTGAAAACCTTACCGGTGGAAGTTGAAGCATTTTATCCTCCTATGATTAATATTGAAATATCCATAACATTGGTTCCTGTAGGACCTGTAATGATTAGGTCTCCTGTTTGTTTGAAAAAGTTATATGAATCATTGTTTTCCAGATATTCATCAATATTTAAACCAAGTTTTTTTGCTTTTTCATAACTGCTTTTGTCTATTACTGCCCCTGCTGCATCTGAGTTGCCATCTATTCCATCTGTCCCTCCGGAAAGCAGAACCATCTTCTCTGTATCTTTTATCTCTTGTAATGCAGAAAGACAAAATTCCTGATTTCTTCCGCCTTTGCCATTGCCACGAACTGTTACTGTTGTTTCTCCTCCAATAAGGATACATACAGGTGGTTTAAATGGATTTCCAGATTTTTTAATTTCTTTTCCAATGGCTGTAACTGCCTTAGCTACTTCCCTTGCTTCTCCTTTTAATTGTGAGGTAAGTATGTAAGCAGGCATTTTTTCTTCTGCTTTTTGTTTTGCCTTTTGGAGCGCTATAAAATTGCTGCCTATTATGTAATGTTTTATATTTGGATTTTCTGATTTTGGGGTATCAGGAATTTCTCCTTTTAAGCCTTTTAATATTACCTGACGGACTGTTTCAGGAATTTTATCTAAAAGGTTGTATTTTCTTAAAACATTGTAAGCATCCTCAAAGGTTGAAGTGTCATAATACATAGGTGCTGAGCCTATTGTGAAAAGGTCATCTCCTATTACATCTGAAATTACCAAAACTATTCCCTTTGCCTTTGTGTATGAGGTAAGTCTACCTCCTTTTATCATAGATATATGTTTTCTAATTATGTTTATTTCTTCTATAGGAACAGAGTAAGAAAGGAGAAGATTGGTTAGCTTTTTTAAGTCTTCAAGGGTTATAGGTGGAATAGGCTTTTCTATTAATGCAGAACTTCCACCGGAAAGCAGATACACAAAAAAGTCTTCTTTTTTAAGACTTTTTAATCCGTTTATTATTTCTTCTGCTCCTTTTATGCTATTTTCATTTGGAACAGGATGTCCACCTTTTATGACTTTTATTTTCCTAAGAGTTTCATAATAATTACAAACTACTAATCCATTTTCAATTTTGTTTTCAAGGATATTTTCCAGAACTTTCGCCATCTCAATGGAAGCTTTACCACTTCCAAAGATATAAATTCTTTCTGGAATCTGGTATGTATCACCGGAGATTATAAGTTTGTTATCGACGATTTTTAAAGTTTCAGGAATAAGATTTTTAGGTTTTACACTCTCCACCGCATATAAGAATATATCAACTACCATCTGGCGTAAGTTCATCTATTAATCTCCTAACAACCGCATTCCATCCTTTGCTGCCGGGATATGGAGCCTTAATCAGGTTTTCTAATTCCACATTTTCGTATTCATTATTAATTTTTGGTATAAGAACTGGGATGTCAACATTTTCAAGCATCGGAATATCGTTTTTGCTATCTCCTATTCCTATGGTTATGATATCCCCTATATTCTTTTTGAATATATCTGATGTGATTTTAACAGCCTTTCCTTTGTCCTGATTTTTTCCTATTAGGTGATAAAAACGACCACCTTTTGTGATTTTTAGACCATTTTTTTCTGCAAGTTTTTCAAGCTGTGGTAAAAGCTGGGGTTTTTCTGTTATAAATGGTTCTGTAAATTCCCTTTGTTTCGCAAGTTTTGCCTTTTCTAATGGAAGATCTGTTAAAGCTGCTATTTCTTCAACAGACATATCACCGAATCCTTTTAGGCCAAATTCATTTTTTACCTTGTTAAAGAACTCCCTTATTTTCCGGTAGGTTTCCCCCAGTATAATAACCTGATAATTATCCTTTACTGGAGCATCAATACGGAAATTTCTGTAGCCAAGAGGAAAAAATATTGCTGCCCCATTTTCAACAATAAATGGCTCTTTTATCCCTATTTCCTTTTGAAGAAGTTCAACTTCTATTCTTGTTTTGCTGGTGGTAAATATCAAAGGAATTTTGAGCTTTTTTATTTTTTCAAGACTTTCTATTGCATCTGAATATGAATAATCTTCGTGATTTAGCAATGAACCATCAAGGTCTGTAAATATAACTATCATTGCTCACCTATTGGGATTTTTACTGTAAATTTTGAGCCTTTTCCAAGTTCACTATGGACTTCAACTTTGCCGTTATGGGCTTCGGTTATATGTTTTACAATAGATAATCCAAGTCCTGTTCCACCCTCATTTCTGCTTCTTGATTTATCTACCCTGTAAAATCTTTCAAAAATAAGGGGAACGGCTTCCTTTGGTATTCCTATTCCTGTGTCTTCTACTGTAATTGATACATATTTATCATTTCTATTTGCATAAACTTTTACAAAGCCACCGGTTTTGTTATATTTAATTGCATTTTCTATAAGATTTTTCAGCAAAATGTTAAATTTCTTTTCATCTACAAAAACAGAAAAATCTTTGTCCACCTGATTTTCTAGGGAAATTTCTTTTTCGTTTGCTATATGCTGAAGGTCTTCAAAAATCTGTTGTATCATGCTGTATAGATTTATATGACTTTTTTGGATTTTGTCTTCTTTTGATTCTATTTTTGCTAAGATAAGAAGGTCATTTATCAAACTATCCATCTGGTTTATTCTTTTTTTGGCTTTTGATAGAAAATTTCTTATTAGTTCTAAGTCTTCCTCCTTTTCTATGGTCTCTATAACTCCTTTAAGGACTGTGATTGGTGTTTTAAGTTCATGGGAAACGTTTGATACAAAATCCTTTTTTGCCTGTTTATAAAGTTCAAAAGGTGTTATATCTTGAAAATGAATTACTTTCTGACCATTTATTTTAAAAACTCTGGCAAGGAATATATCTTCATCTATTGTTATTTCTTCTTTTAGTTCCCCCTGTATATCAGCATTTATCAACGAATATAAATAATTATTTTTGATTATTTCCGAAGGCAGAGGCATCTGTGTTTCATGTATTTTAAGGAGTTGGCGTGCATATCTATTTATATACTGGATATTCTTATTTTCGTCTATAACAATCAGCCCTTCTTGTAAGAAATCCAGAAATTCAACAAGTGTGTTTTTTAATAAATTATCCATTCTCCTCAAGTTCCTGATGTCTAAGCATTTTCCCTTCTTTCATATAGATAACTTCTTCTGCAAGGTTTGTTGCTATGTCTGCAACCCTTTCAAGATTTGAGGAAACTGTAATAAGTCTAATTCCTACTTTTATATTTTTAGGGTCTTCTACCATATATGTGTAAATTTCTCTTATGATTTGTTCATGGAGGGCATCTACTTTGTCGTCCCTTTCTATAACCTGTCTTGCCAGCTCTGTGTCAAGTGTTTCCAGAGATTTAACAGCATCCCTAACCATATTGAGAACTATATCTGTCATAATTGGAAGGTCAACATATTCTTTGAGTTTTGGTTTTGTTAGTATTCTTTCTGCTTGCTCTTTTATATTTTCTGCGTGATCACCTATCCTTTCTAAATCCCTGTTTACAAATAAATCCATAACCAGCATTCTCAGATATTTTGCTTCCGGCTGAAATCTGGCAATTGTTGTGATTATCAGAGTTTCGTTCTCAACTTCCATCTGGTCTAATTTAGGCTCAAGCTCATCAACAACTTTTAGATATTCAGGATTGTGCTCTATAATTGCTTTTACAGCATTTTCAATCATTGTGTCGGCCATCTCGGCCATATTTATAAGTCTGTCTCTTATTTCCTCAAGTCTTGGCTTTAAAAGCATTACTTCCTCCTTTATTATCCAAATCTACCACTTACATAATCTTCTGTAAGTTTTTTCTTAGGTGCAGTAAATATAATATCAGTTTTATCAAATTCAATAAGTTCACCCAGATACATAAAGGCAGTGTAATCAGATACACGGGCTGCCTGTTGCATATTGTGGGTAACAATAAGGATTGTTACTGTTTCTTTTAGCTGGACTACCAGTTCCTCTATTTTTGAGGTTGATATTGGGTCAAGGGCTGATGTAGGTTCGTCAAATAGTAAAACTTCAGGTTCAACAGCAAGGGCTCTTGCTATAACCAGTCTTTGCTGCTGACCTCCGGACATTCCTGTGGCAGGTTCTTTAAGTCTGTCCTTTACTTCGTCCCAGAGAGCAGCCTGTCTTAAAGCCTTTTCTACCCTTTCTTCAAGCTCAGCTTTATCTCTAATTCCCCTTAATCTTAGACCGTAAGCAACATTATCAAAAATACTCATTGGAAATGGAGTGGGTTTTTGGAATACCATTCCAACTCTGGAACGGAGGTCTATAAGGTCAATATCATCAGAAAGTATATTTATACCATCAAGAATAATTTCACCTTCATATTTGTTTCCGTGATAAAGGTCATGCATTCGGTTAAAACATCTAAGAAGAGTTGTTTTTCCACAACCAGAGGGTCCTATTAATGCGGTTACTTTATTTTCGAAAACAGGAAGATTTATGCCTTTTAACGCTGCTTTTTTCTTATCCGGATAGCCCTGTCCTGCATACCAGAAGTATAAATCTTTTACCTTTATTTTTTCTTTTTCTGACATAAATGCCTCCTATCCTTTATATTTCCAGTGGACAATTCCCCTTGAAATTAAGGTAACAAGTAAGATAAAGAATGTAATAACAAAGGATGCAGCCCATGCCTTTGTATGCCAGTCTTCATAAGGCCCCATTGCATAAACAAATATTGTAACTGTTAAGGATGCCATTGGTTCGTTCATATTCATTGTGAAGAAAGAGTTATTAAATGAAGTAAATAAAAGTGGTGCTGTTTCACCTGCAACACGGGAGATAGAAAGAATAATTCCTGTCAAAATTCCTGTTGCAGCAGATTTATAGACAATATCTTTGATTACTGTGAAATATGAGGCTCCAAGTGCAAAAGCAGCTTCCCTTAAAGTCCATGGGACAAGGGAAAGCATATCTTCTGTCGTTCTTAGAACAACAGGTATCATTATAAATGCCAGTGAGGCTGCCCCTGCCCAGCCATTGAAACCGTAAATCCTGTCAACAAGTTTTTGACTGAGTATTATAAAAAATGCTATACCTGCCACTACGGCGATTATAACCTGTATATTTTTGATAAATTTACCTGTTTTAGGATTATCTATATTAAATAGTTTTCCGGTTATTAAATTTAAAATTCCATATATGATGATTGCCAAAATAGCTGCCAAAAATCCAACAGCAACCTCTCCACCCCAGTTAATATGTCCCTGAGGTTTAACAAGAATAGCATATATAAATGTGCCTACTACAATAGAAGGAACAGACACCATAATGTCAGATAAAAAGCTTATAAGCTGTGCCCATTTGGTTCCTCTTGCATATTCAGCAATAAATGTTCCTGCAAGGACACCGATAGGAACTCCAATGATTATTGAGAAAAACACTATTTCAAGCTGACCAACAAATGCATTCCTTAATCCACCCCCCGGAATTCCAGGAGGAGCAGGGTCTTCTGTGAAAAGTTCAAGATTAAGGCCGCCTATTCCGTGTCTAAGAACATCAAAAAGTATAAATCCCAGCCAGAAAAGACCAAAAGCAGCTGCAAATGTAGATAGGGATAATGCTATAAAACTTTTGATTTTCCGCCTTTTTACAAGGTTCATCTTGAATATCCTCTCTCAGCTTTCATAAGGAAGTATTTGGCAATAGCAAGGATTATAAAGCTGAGAACAAACAGTATTAAAGCCAGATAAAACAGAGAAGATAGATATATATCCGAATCTGCCTCTGTAAACTCATTTGCCAGTGTTACTGTTATGGTAGCAGCTGCATCAAATAAGGAAGTTGTAATCTGATGGTTATTTCCAAGAACAAAAGCAACAGCCATTGTTTCTCCAAGAGTTCTACCAAGGGCAAGAACGATACCACCGTATATACCAAGTTTTGCATAAGGTATCATTACATCTTTAACTACTTCCCATTTTGTAGCACCTAAGGCATAAGCAGACTCTTTCATTATATTAGGTGTAAGATTAAGGGCATCTCTGGCCACACTGGCAATAAATGGAATTATCATTATGGATAAGATAAAACTTGCTGTAAAAAGATCTATTCCCTGTGGTTCCCCCTGGAATAATATTCCAATTACAGGGATTTTCCCTAAGGTTTTTTGTAAAAATGGTTCAACATAATTTGCCATTATCGGTGCAAGGGTAAAAAGTCCCCACATACCGTATATAATACTCGGAATTGCAGCGAGCATTTCTATTGCAATTCCTATTGGTGTCTTCAGGAATTTTGGGGATACTTCTGCAAGGAATATAGCTATTCCCAGTGCAACTGGAATTGCTAATACAAGGGATAAAACAGTGGTAATTATAGTTCCAAATAATGGTGCTGCAGCTCCAAAGACTTCCCTAACAGGGTCCCAATCATTTGTAATTATGAAATGTAAAACACCAAATTTATGAATAGCAAGGGAAGATTCATCATATAAAACGAAAAATGTAGAAAGAACTAAAGTTAAAATTAGAAAAGATGCAAGGAAAGAAATAATTCCAAAAGCAATATCAGATAAAGGAAGTTTCCTTAGTTTTTTCATCTTATTCTTCTTACCTGCATGATGTTTTTTTAATTATAACAAAAAAAGAGCATTAAAGCCCTCAAGCAAAAGCATTATGTTTGGCGGCAGCAGGCTTGGACTAGACGAGATATATAAAAAAGGGCTAAAGAGCCCCTAAAAAGTTTATTTTTCTGGATAAATACCGTTTTGCTTCCAGTAATTGTAGATTTTTTCTTTGAGTTCTTTTGGAAGAGGAACATAATAAAGGTTTTCAGCTATTTTATCTCCGTTCTCAAATGCCCATTTGAAAAAGGCATTTACTTTTTTATTTACAGCTGTTTTTTCCCTTGCCTCAAGGATAAATGAAGCACCTGCGATTGGCCATGCATTCTTGCCTGGTGCATTTACCATCCAGAGGTAGAAATGTTTTTTAGGGTCAAAGTTTGCTGTTGCCCCTGCAGCTTTGAAAGTTTCTATAGATGGTGCAACAAAATTTCCAGCAGGATTTTTAAGAAGTGTATAAGCAAGTCTATTTTGTTTTGCATAAGCAAATTCTACATATCCGATGGAATATTTTAATCTTTTGACATAGTTAGCTACACCTTCATTCCCTTTTCCTCCTACACCTACAGGCCATTTAACAGCCTTTCCTGCCCCAACTTTTTCTTTCCAGTCTTTACAAGCACCTGCAAGGTAAGAGGTAAAAATAGCCGTTGTTCCAGAACCATCAGACCTGTGAACAACCTTTATTTCTTTGTGAGGCAGATTTACCCCCGGGTTTAATTCTTTGATATGTGGATTGTCCCAGTATTTTATATCTCCAAGGTAGATATGGCATACCGCATCAGCATCAAGTTTAAGCTTTCCTGCTTTTACTCCCGGTATATTAACAACAGGAACAACACCACCAATTATTGCCGGAAATTGAAAGAGCTTGTATTCATCAAGCTTTTCAGGTGGTAATGGGGCATCGGAAGCTCCAAAATCAACAGTTCTGTTTTTTATCTGTCTAATTCCACCTCCGGAACCGATTGACTGGTAGTTTAGCCTAATTCCTGTTTCCTGATAGTATTTATACGCCCATGCATAGTAAACTGGGTATGGGAATGTAGCTCCTGCTCCGTTTATTATTTCTCCTGCAAAAGAAGCAGAAGTAGTTAATACCCCTGCAAATATTACAGATGTTAATAATTTTTTCATTTTCTTACCTCCCTGTTTTTAAATTAATTTCTACCATGAAACCTCTGCTGTAAACATATATTTAGTTTTGTCTTTATCATCTGCTTTGTCGTAATCGGCAGTAATACCGTTTACAATCCATCTTATATATTTGTTCATTCTCCATGCTACACCATAGATATACTGATCTCTATCTGCATTATTGTTTTTATCAGAATCCCAGTGGTCATATCTTCCGAATAATGAAACTTTGTGGTCTAAGATAGGTCTTATTTCAAAGTTTACAGAGTATCCATCTCCTTTTTCTGCAGCTGTGTCATACCAGTCAGCTGTTATGTATTGTGCTGCAACAAGAAATAGAGGTTGATTATATACAGCGTGTATTTGATAGATGGTCAGGTTATCATCAGAACCTCTGTGGTTAAAGCTGTCGACAGCGTGGAGAGATATATTTGCATAAGTATCTTTTTCTGCATGGAGATGTTTTATCCCACCTCCAAGAATATGCCATGTAAGTCTGCCTTCAATAGATGGCCTTTCTTCTTTGTCTCCTTTGTCACTTCTGCCTATATGGTCATATCCTTCTCCGTTGAACACACCATATTCTGCAGATACATATTCAGTTTTTGTTTTGAAATCTATACCTGCATCGGCAGAAGGAAGAAGATGTGCACCATCTCCAGACTCATAAAAAGTTTTTGATATAGACCTGAATAACCAGCCTGAATGTTCCTCATAATCAAGCCATGGTGTATGAACCATACCTATTTCAAATCCTGTATGGGGAACTATAGAGGAAATATCTTTATAAAAATAAAGATGTTTTACTTTTACGTCTATTTCATCTCCTTCATCAGGATTGTCATGATGATTATGCTTTGTCACATCAAGTGTAAATCTGGCGTAATCTTTTTTGTTAAAGTAGAACTTAGTAATGAAATATCCTCTTCTTATCTCAAATGTTCCATCATCTTTACCATGTTTTCTGTCTGTGAATGTATATCCGATATAATCTGTTCCGCTGAATTTGATTTTGCTAGCTTTAGAAAAAACAGGGGTTTCTTTGCTTTCTTCCTTTTGGAGTTTAATAGCTTCTTCCTTTGTTAAAATCCCTTTTTCATAAAGTTTTTTAATCAGAGGGTTGTTAATTTCCTCTGCTGACGCA
>NZ_JALVTW010000024.1 GCF_027023985.1 Persephonella sp.
GAATTTGCTGATCAACCTATAACAATGTTATTCGTTTCGCATAACTTACACGAAGTTGAATTGCTATGCGATAGAGTAATTTGGATTGAGAACCATGAAATAAAAATGGATGGGGCTACCGCAGAAGTAATAGAGAAATTTAGGGAGGTAATGTCATAAATGAATAACACTTTATTTGAACTTAATGTAAGTAAAATTAAACCGAATTTTCCAGAATGTTTATATTTTCATAAACAAGATGAAAGCATTTATCTTCACCATAATAAGATCAAAGTAAATAATTTTGAAGAGCATAGTAATGATTTCAAAATAATATTCAATACATTTTTTGGTGCTTTCCCTGTAGAAAATTGGATTAGATATACAGATATAGATAAGATATTTATCGAAATTAATGCTAAAGGGAAATTTGTTGTTAATATATGGGCTGACAATGGTATGGAACCTCCGCAAAGATTAAAATTTTTAGAAATAGAAGAAATAGAAGAAAAAACTATATTCATACCAATAAACCTTAGAGAGTTACCCTTTCAAAGAGGAATAATTTTTCCTGAAATTCGAATTTTAAGTCCTGATTTTGAAATGTCTTTTTTAAGATATTCTACAGAAGAAAATCCTAAGAAGAAAGTTAAACTTGCAATCATAATGCCAACTTTTAAGAGAGAAACATATGTTAAAAGAAATGTAGACTTACTTCAAAAAGAACTTCTATCAGATAAAAATTACGATGTCCATTTATTTGTGATTGACAATGGCCAAACTTTAGAAAAAAAACTTTTAGACAAAGTATCCATAATTCCAAACAAAAATTATGGTGGAGCAGGAGGATTTGGTAGAGGTTTATTAGAAGTTTGGGATAAGGATTTTACCCATATTCTTTTTTCTGATGATGATATAGAATTTGAAGTCGAATCTATAAAAAGAACCATTAATTTCTTCCGTTATTCAAAAGATGATAATGTAGTTATCGGAGGAGGAATGTTTAATCTTAATACTAAACATATTCTTAATGAACAAGGAGGATTTTCCTATTATATGAAATTAATACTTGCCAAACCGAATAGAGACATGTGTAATCAACATAATGTTATCAATTTTACATATCATGAAAAGATAAACTATTTCGGATGGTGGTTTTTTGCTACCTCAAAAGATGTATTCAAGAAATATGGATTTCCATTACCTATATTTTTCAGAGGAGATGACCAAGAATTCGGTATAAGGATTTCTAAAGATACAAATTTTATCTCTCTATTAGGTGTGGGGGTGTGGCATGAAGAATTTTATAAAAAGGATATGCCTTTAACAGATTATTATATTATTAGAAACAATCTTATCTTATCTATGATACATGAGGAAAAAAGTATTACTCTAATCAAAAATTTACTAAGGAGATTTTTAGGTGCACTACTTACGTATAGATATGAAAGAGCAAAATTTATTGTGAAAGGAATGGAAGATTTTCTTAAAGGAGCTTCTTTTATAGAGAAAACGAAGGCAGATGAGTATCATAAAAAACTTATGAATAATCAGAAAAAAAGACCTGTAGATGTTAAAGATATTTTTGTTGAATATAAATTTAATAGACCTCTAAAAAATGGTTTTCTAAAAAAAGTATTTATGGCATTAACATTGAATGGTCATTTATTACCTCCTTTTTTAATCCAGAAAGGCAAAACACCTCATGATGATGGATATGTTATTGAACCTTTACATTCTCATAGGCTTGGAGCCATTTTTAGAAAAGAAACTGTTTTATATTATGAACCCACTACTAATAGAGGTATAGAATATAAAAAGGATAGTTCTTTATTTTTCAGATTATTGTTTAAAGGGCTTGGGAAAATTCTAAAAATTTATATAAATTATGGTGACTTACAAAAGGATTATCAAAAAGTTTTCCCTTATATAACATCAAAAGAATTTTGGGAGAAATACTTAGGAATAAGGAAGTCTTAAATATGAATAACATAGTAAAATTGGTTCCAATTATAGTAACCTATAACAGATTAGAAAAACTTAAGATTGCCGTAAATACCTGGTTGAAGACAGATATTTATAAACTTGTTATAGTAAATAATGCTTCTACCGATGATACAAAATCTTACTTAGAGAAAATATCTAAAGAGAATAACAAATTAGTTGTAATAAATCTTGAAAAAAACACAGGTGGAGCAGGAGGTTTTTATAAAGGAATTGAATACGCCTTCAAAGAAATTGATTTTGATTGGATAGTTTTACAAGATGATGATGCCTATCCGGATGTTGATTCTATAAATTATTTTTTAAATGAAAAGGATCTTTCCACAGCAGATGCTTATATGTCAGCTGTATATTATCCATCTGGTAAAATTTCATTAATGAATATGCCGGGATATTTACCATTTAAAACTTTTAAGCAAAGTTTAAAAACTATGATTCAGGTAGGAAAAGGTTTTCATATAGATAAAAATTTATACTATCTGGAAGAAGAACATATTGTAGATTTTGCTTCTTTTGTAGGACTTTTTATAAAAAAAGAAGTTATAGAAAAAGTAGGTCTTCCTAAAAAAGAATTTTTCATATATGGAGATGACATAGAATATACAGTTCGTATAACAAAATCAGGATTTAAAATTAAATTTGATCCTAAACTTAGATTTTTCCATGATTGTGAAACACTGCACTTTGATAAGAGAAAAATCTATAAACCCTTATGGAAAGCATACTTTACTTATAGAAATGGTATTATTTTGTATAAACAATTAAGTGGTAAATTATTTCCTTTAGTTCTTTTAAATAAAATGCTTATATGGACTTTAAATGGGTTATTTTATTCAAATAAAACAGATTATTATAAGCTTTTGTGGAAATCTATAATTGACGGTATAAAAGAAAATACTCAGGATAATGCTGAAATAATAAATAAGTTTAATAAACTTTAGAATATACCAGGGTTAAAATTTGAAAAAGGATATATTATCTACTTTTCTTTTGGTTATTATAGATATAATAGCTTTCTATATTTCACTTTTTTTAGCTATAATTACCCGGAAACTATTAGTTTATTTACCTTTTGATATTCCTCCGCTTTATTTTTCTTATTCACATTTCTTAAGATTATGGTGGATACCTATAATATTTATATTGTTTATAGCATATGAAAAGCTTTACGTAAAGAGATATCCATTTTGGGATGAAGTAAAAGAATTATTAAAGGCAATAACTATATCTATTGTTGTTATTTTTGCAATAATTTCTTTGGGAAAATTGTCTGATAAAATTTCAAGACTTACTATTATATTGCTTTGGATGTATAGTATCTTTATTTTTCCAGTATTTAGATTAATAGGAAAAAAATTTCTTCATAATCTTGGGATATGGCAGCAAGATTTAATAATAATCGGTGCTAGTGAACCAGGCATAAATGTTGCAGAGGGATTGATAAATGACAAACATATGGGCTATAAAATAGTAGGATTTTTAGATGATTTTAAGAAAAATTTTGTTGAAATTAAAAATAAGAAAATACCTATCTTAGGGAAGATAAAAGAATTTGAAGATATTTCAGAGAGATACAATCTTGGTGGAGTTGTTATAGCAGTCTCTTCTTTAGATAAAGAGAAAGTTACAAAAATTACCAATTATTTTCATCAGAAAGTTAGGAGGGTTTATGTTATTCCTGATATAAAAGGAATAGCTCTTCTAAATAGCGAACTTTATCATCTTTTTATGCAGCAACTTTTTCTTATAAGACTTCATAATAATTTAGGCTCTAAAATAAACCAAATTCTAAAAAGAACTTTTGATATTTTGCTATCTATTTTTTTGCTTCCCTTTTTGTTAATTTTAGTATTGATAATTGCAGTATTAATTAAATTGGATTCTCCAGGTCCTATATTTTTTGTTCAACAAAGAATCGGTAAAGGTGGAAGGACAATAAAGGTTTATAAATTTAGAAGTATGTATATAGATTCTCAAGAAAGGTTAAAAGAGATCTTAGAAAAAGACCCTGAAGCACGAAAAGAATGGGAAACATACTTTAAACTTAAGAATGATCCACGGGTAACAAAAGTTGGGAAATTCTTGAGGAAAACTTCTTTAGATGAATTACCTCAGATTTTTAATGTTTTGAAAGGAGATATGAGTTTTGTTGGTCCACGACCTGTAACAAAGGAAGAAATAGAAAAATATTATAAAGATTATGCTTCCTATTATTATATGGTAAGGCCTGGAATTACAGGATTATGGCAAGTAAGTGGAAGAAGTAATACGGATTATGATTTTAGAGTTACTTTAGATAGTTGGTATGTTTTGAATTGGTCTTTATGGCTTGATATAATAATACTTTTTAAAACTGTGAAAGTTGTATTAAAGAGAGAGGGAGCTTACTAATGAGAATTCTCGTTACTGGTGGGGCTGGATATATAGGAAGTCATGTTGTTAAGCAACTTGGAGAGAAAGGGTATGATGTTTTAACTATAGATAATTTATCAACAGGGCATAAAGAGGCTGTTTTATATGGTAAATTAGAAGTCTTAGATTTATCAGATAAAGAAAAGCTAAAAGAAGTTATCAAAAATTTCTCTCCCGATGCTGTCATGCATTTTGCCGCATCTATTGAAGTTGCTGAGTCTGTTAAAAATCCATTGAAATATTACAGAAATAATACTGCAAACACCTTAAACCTGTTGGAAGTTTTGCAAGAATTTGGAATTAATAAATTTATATTTTCCTCTACTGCAGCTGTTTATGGTGAACCTGAAAATGCCCCTATAAAAGAAACAGAGCCTTTAAATCCAATAAACCCTTATGGAAAATCTAAAGCTTTTGTTGAACATATTTTGAAAGATATGAGCAATGCTTATGGATTTAGATATGTTTCCTTAAGATATTTCAATGTAGCAGGTGCAGACCCAGAAGGAAGAATTGGAGAAAGCCATAATCCAGAAACCCATTTAATTCCACTAATACTTAAAACCGCAAAAGGAGAAAGAAAAAGTATAAAAATTTTTGGAACTGATTACCCTACTCCTGATGGGACAGCTATAAGAGATTATATTCATGTTGAAGATCTCGCAAATGCCCATATTGTTGCTCTTGAGTATTTACTTAACGGTGGAGAGAGTGATGTTTTTAACTGTGGATATGGACATGGATATTCAGTTAGAGAAGTTGTTGAAACTGCTAAAAAAGTTACGGGTATAGACTTTCCAGTGGAAGAAACAGATAGAAGACCTGGAGACCCAGCTGTTTTAGTTGCAGACAATTCGAAGTTAGTCAACAAGTTAGACTGGAAACCAAAATATGATGATATTGAATATATAATTAAAACGGCGTGGAACTGGGAAATAAATAAAAAATACTAAGAAAATTTAACTAATTTAATCCTTTAAGTATTAACGTAGAACAAGTTGTTTCTCTTAAAGAGGTAATCCCATTGAATAAGACAAGTTTACAACAAATTTATATCTTTTTGCTAATATTATCTGCATTTATTTCTATATCTATTTTTGAAGTCTTTGTGGTTATTGGTTTATTATGGGTCATATTTGAAATTTTTAAGAAAAGAAAAGAACTATTCAAGGGAAGTTTTAGATATCCACTTATTATGTATTCAGGAGTTACAGTTATTTCTACTGCCTTATATGCACCTAAAATGTTTACTAAGTCTATAGAAGAAGGAATTTTCCAGCTTTTGTATTTTTTCGATATTAGACCAGATAAAGAACAAATTAAAAAAATAATTTATTTATTTTTAACTATTGGGATAATTCTGTCTTTCGTTATTTTTTATTTTTACTTTACAAAACATAATATTAAACCAATATGGGGCGGTGCTTTTGAAGTAGGCCAGTTTTTTGGAATGTTTTCTTTGATGGCATTTTTTGTATTTGTTTATTATTACAAATTAAAAAGCAAAAAGTTTTTTTTATTCTTTACCCTGTTCTTATTCTTCTTCGCTATTTTAATTTTCGCACATAAAAGGTCTCCTTTACTTGGTTATTTAGTGGTTGCTTATTTATCTATAATTGTTCTTTACAAAAATAAAATGTTCCCTAAAATTTGGTTTTGGGGATTAAATGTTTTGCTTACAGTTTCTCTTATAGGAGGATATATTTATCTATCGAAAACAGATTATAGGTTTAAAACATTTAATGAAATGATAATAGGAAAAAAACCATTTAGTTCAAAAACACTGGATATAGCTGCAAGTGGACGGGTTAGGATTGCAAAAGATGCCATTTTAATAATAAAAGATGATATTAAAAACCACAGATGGATAAATCTCCTTATTGGTCATGGCGTAAGGTCAGGATACTACTTACCTCATGTGTATAGCTGGAAAGAGTTAAAAAGATATGAGTCTATATTTATATTAACAGAATTCATAGAAAAAGGATTAATAGGCTTATTGGCCATATTAGCCATATTCTTTTTGGCTTTTTGGAAATTTTTGGGTATTAAAATTCAAAATGTAGAAGATGTATTGGTTCTTGGTATATTTGTTCCATTGCTTATTCATTTAGTGGGAGTAATATTTACATTCTTCTGGGATGCGTTGCTTCCGATGTATTTGCTTTTGTTTAAGATAGGAGAGATTTATTTTAGTAGGGAGGAAAGATAATGAAATCTATTATACTTGCTGGTGGGAGTGGGACAAGGTTATTTCCTTTATCCCGTAAATATTTTCCCAAGCAGTTTTTGAATATAGCTGATAATAAAAGTCTTTTTCAGAAAACAATAGAGAGGAATCTCAAAGTTACCGGGGAGATGAAAGATATTTTGGTTATAACCAACAAGGATTATAAATTTCATGTGATAAATCAAATCAAAGATATTTTAGGAAAAGATATTAATACAAATGTTTTACTTGAACCCATAGGGAAAAACACTGCACCTGCAATTGCTTTAGCAGTTAGATATTTGCAAGATAAACTTGGAGTTGATGAAAATGAGGTTGTTTTTGTATCCCCTTCTGACCATATAGTATCTCCGACTGAAAAATTCGTAAATTTTGTTAAAAAAGCAGAAGATTTAGCAAAAAATGGTTTTATAGTAACATTTGGCGTAAATCCTACAAAGCCGGAAACCGGTTACGGATATATAGAAGCAGATACATCAAATAAAATTAATAATGCTTATAAAGTTAAACAATTTCATGAAAAGCCAGACCTGGAAACTGCTCAGAAATATATATTGTCAGGCAACTATTACTGGAATAGTGGTATGTTTGCTTTTAGTATAAGAACTATTTTAGATGAGCTTAAAAAATTTTCTCCTGAGATTTATGAACTGATAAATGAAAAAAGCTATGAAGAAGTTTTAGACAATTTTGAAAATATGCCTGATATATCAATAGATTATGCAGTTATGGAAAAGACAGATAAAGCTGTTGTTCTCCCTCTGGAGCTTTTATGGTCAGATGTTGGTTCATGGGATAGTATATACGATGTTATGAACAAAGATGAAAATAAAAATGTCAAAACAGGAAAAGTAATAGATATAGATACAAAAAATTCTTTAATTATAGGAGATGAAAGATTAATTGCTACTATAGGAATTGATGACCTGATAATAGTTGAAACTCCCGATGTGGTTATGATTGCAAAGAAAGGAGAAGGTCAGAAAGTAAAAGAATTGGTAAATAGATTAAAAAATGACAAAGAACTAAAGCATCTTACTGAATTTCATACAACAGTTTATAGACCATGGGGAAGCTATACTGAGTTAGAGAAAGGAGAAAGATATAGAATAAAAAGAATTACCGTTCAACCTGGACAGGCCTTAAGTTTGCAGATGCATTACCATAGAAGTGAACACTGGGTTGTTATTAAAGGAACTGCAAAAGTTATATTGGAAAATGAAGAAGGAGAATTGAAAGAATATTTTGTCCATGAAAACGAAAGTATATATGTTCCTAAAACTACTAAGCACAGACTTATAAATCCGGGTAAAGTTCCCCTTGAGATAATAGAAGTTCAGGTGGGAGAATATGTAGAAGAAGATGATATAGTTAGATTTAATGATGTCTATAAGAGATAATTAACCAATATTTCTTTTTATTAGTAATCAAATACAGTTCATAGAGATCAATTTCATCTTCTTGGTAGTAAACTATATTCTGATTTTCTACAGGAACAGGTTTATTTTTTTCCATAACACCTCGCGGTATTTAGAATGTTAGAGAAAACTATTATAACACTTTAAGATAAGAAATCTTTAAGATGTTTTTTAATCGCAAGGGTTCTCAGCTTTTTCAGTGCCCGTTGTTCCAGTTGTCTGACCCTTTCCCGTGATATACCCAGAATTTCTCCTACTTCTGTTAGGGTTTTTGGTTCTTCTCCTTTTAGACCGAATCTGTATTCTATAATTGCCCTTTCCCTTTCATCAAGAGCATTAAGAAGTTTGTTTAATTCTTTGTGTAAAGATTCTTCAACTATTTCTTTTTCTACGTCTTCTGTTCCTTTTTTTGAAAGCAGGTCTAATAATGTTAAATCCTCTTCTTCTCCGAGAGGTTTGTCAAGGGAATAAGGCATTCTAACAACTTGTAATGCATTTCTGACTTTTTTAGGGGAAGCATCAACCTCTTTTGCAATTTCTTCTATAGTAGGTTCCCTCTTAAGTTTTTCCTTTAGTTTTTCATATGTTTCTTTTACTTTGCTTATAAAAAGTGATTCTTTTACTGGAATTCTGACTGCTCCTGTTTGCTGGAATATGGTCTGCATAATTGCCTGTCTAATCCACCATACAGCATAGGAGATAAATTTAACATCTCTATCAGGGTCAAATCTCTTTGCTGCTTCTATTAGACCAAGATTTCCGGCTGCAATGAGGTCTGTAAGTGGAACACCCCATCCCATAAAGTTTTTGGCTACATTTACAACAAATCTAAGGTTGCCCTCAACTAATTTTTTTAGGGCTTCTTTATCCCCTTTTTTAGCCCTTCTGGCAAGTTCTTTTTCTTCTTCAGGGCTCAAAAGGGGATGTTCTGCCATTTTTTGTATATATAAGTTTAAAGTGGTTTGTTCTTTATCTGAATCAGCCATAATATCCCCTCAATTTTTTTAATACAAGTTAGGAATAGTTATTAATAAATACTATGATTTATCTCAATTATTAAAATTAAGTTTCTTCTTCAGGTATTTCAACTTCTATGCCAAGTTCATCAAGCTGCTCTGGTCTCACATAATCTGGGGCTCCGGTAAGAGGACATATACCCTTTTGGGTTTTTGGGAAGGCTATAACTTCCCTTATACTATCTGAGCCTGTCATGAGGGCAACAAGCCTATCTAAACCGAATGCAAGACCGCCATGTGGAGGTGCACCGTATTTGAGAGCTGTAACTAAGAAACCAAATCTTTCCTCTGCTTCTTCATCTGATATACCGATTAATTCAAATATCTTTTTCTGGACATCCGGTCTATGAATACGGATAGAACCTCCGGCAATTTCTTCTCCGTTTAGAACAAGGTCATAGGCTCTCGATTTAAATGAAAGAGCTATCTCTTTATTCTGAATGGCTTCGTCTAATTTTTCAATATCTTCCTCTTTAGGAGATGTGAATGGGTGGTGAAGGGCAACAAGTCTGTTTTCCTCTTCATCCCATTCAAGTAATGGAAAATCTACTATCCATACAAACTCCCATTTGCCTTCCGGGATAAGGTTCATCTTTTCTGCGATATGTTTTCTTAGGAATCCTAAAACCCTGTGGGTTGTTTCCGGTGTGTCTGCTATAAATACAAGTAAATCCCCGTTTTCAGCTTCCATTATGTTTTTGAGTTTGTTTATCTGCTCATCTGTGAAGAATTTTACAATTGGAGATTGTAAAGAACCGTCTTCATTTATTTTTATCCATGCCATTCCTTTTGCGCCAAATTTTTGGGCATATTCTGTAAGCTCGTCTATCTCTTTTCTGGAAAGTTTTGCACCACCTTTGATATTAATTCCTTTTACAAGCCCGCCGCTCTGGGCAACTGTTCTGAATACTTTAAATTCAACTTCTTTCGCTAATTCTGTTAAATCTTTTAGTTCAAGTCTATACCTAAGGTCAGGTTTGTCTGTTCCATATTTATTTATAGCTTCTTCATAGCTCATCCTTCTGATAGGTAGTTTAACTTCTATTCCAAGAAGTTTTTTAAATAAAAAGTGAACCAGACCTTCTGTCAGGGTCATTACATCTTCTTCTGTAACAAAGGACATCTCATAGTCTATCTGGGTAAATTCTGGCTGTCTGTCTTTTCTCAGGTCTTCATCCCTGAAGCATTTTACTATTTGAAAGTATCTTTCAATACCTGCAACCATTAATATTTGTTTAAAA
Organism: Persephonella sp.; assembly: GCF_027023985.1. Taxonomy (NCBI): domain Bacteria; kingdom Pseudomonadati; phylum Aquificota; class Aquificia; order Aquificales; family Hydrogenothermaceae; genus Persephonella; species Persephonella sp. Next base: position 10,301 of record NZ_JALVTW010000024.1, read on the forward strand.
AGCTGTGGAGACTGGGGAAGTGCATAAAATTTGCCGTGTTCAAGTCTGGAAGGAACAAGAAAATCCCTTGCTCCTTCAGGAGTTGATTTGGTAAGCATTGGAGTTTCAACTTCCATAAATCCATGTCCAACCAGATATTCCCTTGTTGCCTGATAGACCTCATGCCTGAGCATGAGTTTTTTTAGCATTTCAGGTCTTCTAAGATCTAAATATCTGTATTTAAGCCTTACTTCTTCATGAACATTAATGTTGTCTTCTATTGGGAATGGTAATATATCGCAGGTGTTTAGTATCCTTAGTTCTTCTACTGCAACTTCTATTGTTCCTGTGGATATTTTAGGGTTTTCTGTGCCGGCAGGTCTTCTGTTTACTCTACCTCTAACGGCAAGAACATATTCAGACCTTACTTTTTTTGCCTTTTCATAGGCTTCTTTGGGACTTTTTGAAGGGTCTATTACAATCTGGACTATACCTTCTTTGTCCCTGAGATTTATAAAGATAACTCCTCCGTGGTCTCTAACGCTATCAGCCCATCCAAGAAGTCTGACTTCATCTCCTATATTATTTTCTGTAAGTTCACCGCAAAAATAATCCCTTTTAAAATCACCAAGCTGGTCTAACATTTACTTCCTCTCTTTATTATTTTTATTAAGAATAATTATTATACCACTGGCGGTTATGCCAGTTTTTCGTTTAGGTTTTGAACTGTCCAGCAGAATGCTGCGTGAGACCATGTGAGGGGCATAACTGATAGGGGTTCCCCTGAGAGAGGGTTGTATTGCTCTGCCAGTAATCCTGCAGGAGATTGTCTTTCCACAGTCCATTCTATTAATTCAAGTGCTTCTTCCACCTGATTCATCGCAAGTAGCCAGTCTGCATACCACATTGTTGTTATTATCCATGGATTTCCCGGGTAATTTGCATCTATTCTGTGATATTGGTCTCCTTCAAATCTGGCAATACCACCTATGCCAATATTTACCCAGAGTTTTTCCTTTATGGCGCTGAATGTATTTATTACTCTGTAATCTGTGGGTGGAAGCATACCTGTAAAATAAACGGCTGCAAGGGATGCATCAACGGTTGTGTCATATATCTTATTCCCATTTTTATCTGTGGTTATCATTTTTATGAATCTATTTAATTTATAGTCATACATATTTTTTAGAGTCGCTTCTTTTACCTTTCTGGCAGCTTTTTCATATTTTTGGGCTTCTTCTATGTTTCCTGTTAAATGGGCAAGTTTTGAGGCGGAGTTCAAACCTGCGTAAACAGTGGCACAGGTATATGTAAGAATTCCACGTCTTTCTTCCCATGGGTCGTAGCTTTCCCTTGGTAAACCTTCTTCGTTTGTGTATTCAATCATAAACTCTGCTGCTGGTCTAACCAGCTTATTGTAGATTCTGTCTATAAACTCAATATCTTTTGTGATTTTGTAATGATGATAAAGTGCCCATATGGTAAGTGCTGTTTCATCCTCCTGAATAGGTAATTGTGGAGCACCGTTTTCATCAATCCATGGATGCCATGAAGAACCAAATGAACCATCAGGAAGATATTTTTGTAAGAAATAACCTTTTTTTGTTATTGTTCTGGCGGCAAACTCAAAAAATTTTTTTGTTGGACTTCCGTAACCTGCTCTATCCATTGCCATTACGATAAATGCATTGTCCCGTGGCCATGAATAGCTGTAATGGTCTTTATTAAAGCGATTAAATATACTGGAATCTGAAGAAGCTATTATTGCTCCATTTCTGTCCATATGGGCTTTTATAATGTGTAGACTCTGGTTGTAGAGTTTCTGGATTTTTGAGTTCATGGAGATTTTCAGGGGCTTTTTCTCATTTAGCCATGCCTTGTGGAATATTTCTGTTTCTTCAATGATATGTTCAATGGTATCTGTTAAAATTCTGTTTTGTTTTTCTTCTAGGTCATCAAAGTTATGACCTGCAATTATGTAATAGTAAAATGTATGATTATCTTTTAGCTCAAATTCATAAGCAATAGCAGTATCTATATCACCTCTGGCTATTGGATTTTTATCCAGTTTTCCTTTTTTTATCTGATTTAGTGATGAATTATTTTTGTGTGAAATTGTGTATTCTGTGATTTCAGGAAAAATGCCAGTTAACAGATATGTTTTTTCTCTGTAATGCACTAAACCTTTAAGAACCGGATGATAAAGGGCTGTGTTGCCGATAGGAGTCTCGTATAGCTGGAAATCATGATAAAAGTAAAATTTTAATTTTTTTAGAATTCCTTCTAAGTTTTCTACATTTATTTTTCTGATAAAAATAGGGAGATATTTATGGATTACATCATTTATCGTTATTTTTATGGGATGTTCCGTATTTACAGCCTCAATATCTGTAATCAGTGTGTTTTCTTTGTAAGAAAATTTAATCTTAAATTTATCCATAGAAAGTAGTTTTCCGTTTACTTCTACAAATATATGGTTTTTATTACCGCCTGAATGGTTATACTGACCAATATACGGAAAATATAAATCTCTTATGGATAAATATTTATCAATATTTACAAAAAAATAACCATTTGAAAGAACTGCTTCCCTATACATCTTATCCGCCGCTGACAGGTGGAATTATTGCCACAGTATCTCCTTCTTTAAGTTCTTGTTCTGTGGAAGCATATTCTTCATTGACGGCAAACATTGAATTTTTAAGAGAATCTTTTATCTGTGGATACTTTTCAGATAAAAGTTTTATAAGGTCGTAGACAGTGGAATTTTCTGCCATTTCTATATTTTCAGAAGACATACCTATTTTATCTTTTATAGAGGAAAAGTATAAAACCTTAATCCTCAAATTTAATCTCCCATTCTGTGATTAGATGTGAACCTCTTAAAAAATGGGCTCTTAGTTTAAGTTTAACTACCTCATCAAATGAATGAAAACCTTCTCCACCAACAAGGGTTGGTGTATCAGAACCGCCTACTATGAATGGAATATGTATTAACCTAACTTCGTCAACAAGTCCCAGTCTAATAAGATTCCAGTTTAAAGTTGAACCTCCTTCAACCATAAGTGATTTTATTCCTTTTTGATAAAGCTGGTTCATCATTTCTACAAGGTCTACACTATCTTCACCTACCACCAGAACTTCTGCTTTTTCTCTTATGGCGTCTATCTTCTCTTGTGGAGCTTTTTTAGAAGTAACTATTATTGTTGGTGCATCTTTTTTTAGTATATTGGCATCAAGGGGTATATCTGCTCTTGAAGTGGGAACAATTCTGGTTGGGTTTTTACCTTCAACATATCTAACCGTTAGATATGGGTTGTCCGTTCTTATTGTTTCCGCTCCTACCATTATTCCATCAACTTTTGCCCTAAGTTCATGTAGATATCTGTTAGCTTCCTCATCCATAAATTGCATAATTTCTTTTGAAGACCTTCCTTTTCTAAGGGTAAGTTTTCCATCAACTGTCACTTCAGAAACTATTATTGTATAAGGTCTTGGCATCCTTTTCCCCTTTAGTCATAATCTTTGTTGTATTTTATATAGAGATAAATAATCCGCTGTGCTAAGGAAAGTGTCATTAGGGCTGTGATTATTTTGAACCCTGTTTCCAGTCCTCCGAACAGATGAAAATGTTCAAGTATAGAGAAAATAATTATAGATATTAGGGTTTCCGGTCTTCCAAAAAAGCCTATTCCTTCAAGGGGGTCATCAATTTTACCTTTTTGTCTATTTGCAAATCCTATTTCTGCATAGGCAACAGGTTTTATAAATGTGTGGAGCATATTAACGACTATAGCAAGTGCAGTAAGCACAGGGGTTGAATATGTTATTCCAATAAAAAATAACACAAATCCATCAACGAATTTATCTGCCAGCCAGTCGAATACAGCACCAAATTTTGAAGATTTTTCTGTTCCCCTTGCTACAATGCCGTCCATAAGGTCAAAAAATCCACTTAAAAATAGGAAAAAGGCAGCAGTTAAAGGCTTTTCTTTGTAATAGGAAAATGCTGCCAATAAACCCATAGCTATAGATATCAGGGTAATAACATTTGGAGTAATATGTGCCTTTATAAAAATGAGCCCGAAGGGCTCATAAAGTTTTTTTAAAGATTTTCTTTTTGATGTTAAATTCATTGTTTTACCTTCTTACAGACCTTTACCTTCCAGCCATGGCATCATTTTTCTAAGTTCTTTGCCAACTTCCTCTACAGGATGTTTTTCGTCTTTTTGAACCATAGCATTAAAGTGTGGTCTGTTCGCAACATTTTCAAGTATCCATTCTTTAGCAAATTCGCCTCTCTGGATTTCCTCAAGGATTTTCTGGTGTATTGGTTTTACAGCTTTGTAAATTCTATCTCCTCTTGTTACATCTCCGTATCTTGCTGTATCAGAAATTGAGTATCTCATTCCTGAAATTCCATACTGGTAAATAAGATCAACAATCAGTTTAAGTTCGTGGAGACATTCAAAATAAGCAACTTCCGGTTGATAACCGGCTTCCACGAGTGTTTCAAATCCAGCCTTTATTAATGCTGTCGCACCACCACAAAGAACGGCCTGTTCACCAAATAGGTCTGTTTCTGTTTCTTCTGCAAATGTTGTTTCTATAAGTCCTGCCCTTGTGCAACCGATTCCTTTTGCATAAGCAAGGGCTATATCTTTTGCTTTTCCTGTAAAGTCCTGATGAACTGCTACCAGTCCCGGAACTCCTTTTCCTTCTTCATACTGCCATCTAACAAGGTGTCCTGGTCCTTTCGGTGCCACAAGGAATACATCTACATAGTCCGGTGGAACAATCTGTCCAAAATGGATATTAAATCCATGGGCAAAAGCAAGTGCATTACCTTCGTCGAGATTTGGCAATATTGCTGTTTTGTAAACTTCAGGCTGGATTGTATCAGGGATAAGCATCATTATTACATCAGCTTTTTTAGCCGCCTCATCTGGAATAAGAACTTCAAATCCTTCTGCTTTGGCTCTTTCTGCAGATTTACTACCTGAATAAAGACCAATAACAACATTAATTCCACTATCTCTAAGGTTTAATGCATGTGCGTGTCCTTGACTACCGTATCCAATTATTGCAACTGTTTTGTCCTTTAATACCTCAAGAGATGCATCTTCATCGTAATAAATTTTTGCCATCTTAACCTCCTGCTATGTTTAACTTAATTTAACATATTACACTATTCATTTTTTATAATCAAAATGCCTTTTATTCTATAGCCTTTTAGCAGGTATTCCATAAGTTTGGCTGCCTGTTTATTATCTAAAAGTGCCGTGTCTATATTTATTATAACTTTGTTAAAATTAAGTGTAGGCTCTGTTGATGATGGAATTACCTTTTTGTAATCAACAATTGTATCTCCATTATGGGAAACCACTTTTATTTCTTCCCCGTAATTATCTGATGGTGTTATAAGTTGTAAATTTACTTTTTTTACAGGGATTTCCTTTTTGGGATGTAAAAAATTAATTTTTTGGGGAAGTAGGAAAATTACTTTATCTGCAAGCTGTTCTCCATTCTCTGCTGATATGCAAACTATATGGGCAAGTTTTTGGTCTTTAAAAATATCAATACATAAATTATAGCTACCTGCGATAGAAGATATATAAGGCCTTATTATATATTTGGCTTTTTTATCTGGACTGTATTTTTGAACCCCATCAAAATTTTTTATAAAAAAATCAAGAAATACTTTTTTGTAATTATCAGGTAAATTCCTTATCACCGGTGTTTTGATAGCTATTTCTTGTCCATAGGAGTAAAAAACTAACACAAAAAACAAAAGAAAAACTTTTTTCATTACTCTATTTTGTGTTCCTGTAATTCCTCTTTAGCAGATTCCCTTGTTAATGCAAGAATTCCTGTTCTTGCAATATCTTTAAGGCCAAATGGTCTAAGAAGATTTATGAATGCTTCTATTTTGTCTGATGTTCCTGTTATTTCAATTGTATATGTATCGGTTGATACATCAACAACTTTTGCCCTAAATATATTAACAAGTCTCATTATTTCGTCTCTTGCCGTTGCTTCACCGGCATGGACTTTTATTAAGGTTAATTCTCTTTCTATATGAGGAGCATCTGTTATATCTCTTACTCTAAGTGTTTCAACAAGTTTTCTCAATTGTTTTATTATTTGCTCAACTACCCTTTCACTTCCTTCTACTACTATTGTTATTCTGGCTACGTTTGGTTCGTGGGTTTTACCTACTGTGAGGCTTTCTATGTTATATCCTCTGCCTGCAAAGAGGCTTGTTATCCTTGTTAAAACTCCAAAGTTATGCTGGGCTCTAACAACTATTATATGTTTTCTTATTTCACTTTTAGGTTGTGGTCTGAGTTTTATTGTTTTAATCTCTTCTGACATTTCCCGCTCCTTTATCCTACTAAATACATTGTTTCAGCTTCACCTTTTTGTTTAGGTGTAAGTATCATCTCTCTATAGCTTTTTCCTGCAGGAACCATAGGTAAAACGTTTTCTTCTCTATCAACAACAAAGTCCATTATTACAGGTCTATCATTTATTTCCATTGCTTTTTGGAGAACTTCCCTTACTTCTGATGGTTTTGTAGCCCTTAATCCCACTGCTCCCATTGCTTCTGCAAGTTTAACAAAGTCAGGATGAACCGCCAGACATACAGAAGAGTATCTGCTGTCATAGAAAAATTGCTGCCATTGTCGGACCATACCTAAAAATTCATTGTTTATTATTGCTATTTTTATAGGAATTCTATACTGAACAGCTGTTATAACATCCTGCATGTTCATAACAAATGAGCCGTCTCCTTCTATGGCAAAAACTGTTTTGTCCGGTCTTCCAAGTTTTGCACCTACTGCTGCAGGAAATCCATATCCCATTGTTCCAAGACCACCTGAATTAAGGAACTGTCTCGGATATCTGTATTTATAGAACATAGCAGCCCACATCTGGTGTTGACCAACACCGGCAGAAATAATAGCTTCCCCGTTGGTTATGTTGTAGATTTCTTCTATTACATATTGGGGTTTAATAATCTTATCTGATTTTTGGTATGTTAATGGATGTTTTTCTTTCCATTTTTCAATCTGTTTAAGCCAGCTTTCTCTAGCTTTTACCCATTCTATTGGTTTTTTCTTCAGTTCTTTTAGGAGTTTTTGGAGAACATTTTTTACATCTCCAACAATTGGAACATCAACATGAATATTTTTACTTATAGAGGCAGGGTCTATGTCTATATGAATTATTTTTGCTTCAGGAGCAAATTCATCTATTTTTCCTGTTACTCTATCATCAAATCTTGCTCCCACGGCAATAAGTAAATCTGCATTATAAACTGCCATATTGGCATAGTATGTTCCGTGCATACCCAGCATGTGGAGGGCTAATGGATGGGTTTCATCAAATGCACCTTTTCCCATATTTGTTGTGGTAACAGGAATTCTGGTAAGTTCTGCCAGTTCTCTAAGTTCTTCTGAGGCATTTCCGATTATTACTCCACCACCGACGTATAAAACCGGTCTTTTTGCTTTTCTAATTAGCTCTGCTGCCTTTTTAATTTGAACCGGATTCCCCTCATAGTGTGGTTTATAGCCTGGTAAGGCATCTTCAACATCTTTTATAGTTGGCATTTTGTAGTCGTATTCCTGCTGGGTTATATCCTTTGGAATATCAACCAGAACAGGTCCTGGTCTTCCTGTCCTTGCAAGGTAAAATGCTTCTCTGAGGATAAGTGCAAGGTCTTTTATATCTGTAACAAGAAAATTATGTTTAGTTATTGGTCTTGTGATACCTACAACATCGGCTTCTTGAAAGGCATCTGTTCCGATATAATTTCTCGGAACCTGACCTGTAATTGCAACCATTGGAACAGAGTCCATATGAGCTGTTGCAAGGCCTGTTACAAGGTTAGTTGCACCGGGACCTGAAGTTGCAAGGACTACACCTACTTTTCCTGTTGCCCTTGCATAACCATCGGCCATATGTGCTGCAGCCTGTTCGTGTCTTGCGAGGATATTTTTTAAAGGTGCACCGTATAATGCATCATAGACTTCCATTATTGCACCACCGGGAAGTCCGAAGACGGTATCTACACCTTCTTCAAGAAGAACATCTATAACAATATCAGCGCCTCTTTTCTTTGGCATGTTGTTATCTCCTAATGGTTTATAAAAGATTGTATATTATTATAAGCCTTATTTCTGTATTTGTATAATAATAATCATAATTTTAAGAGGTTTTAGAATTCTTTTTTTCTTCCTTTGATAATTTTAGGTAGGCTTCTTTGGCTGCCATTGTTTCAGCTTCTTTTTTAGATTTTCCTTTTCCTGTTGTTTTTAGTTCTTCTATTCTGCACTCCACTGTGAAAATTTTGTCATGTTCCGGGCCTACAGCTGAGATGGTTTTGTATCTTGGGGGTTTACCGAAGATTTTCTGGGTGAGTATTTGAAGTAAGGATTTATAATCACGGGGAATATTTCCGGATTTTATATCCTGTATTAGTTTTTCTTTAAAGAATTTGTTAAATATTTCCCGGGGAATATCAATTTTATAATCGGCGTCTACGTATATTGCTCCAAATACGCTTTCAAAGACATCACACAAAAGGGATTCCCTTTCCATACCTTTCTGAGCTATTTCTCCTTTACTGAGAAGAACCAATTCTCCAAGACCTAAAATGCGGGCAAGTTTTGATAAATACGCCTCGCTAATTACAGCAGACCTGATTTGTGATAACTCTCCTTCCCGTGCTTTGGGGAAAGTTTTCATTAGTATTTCACTGACGATTAATGCGAGAACAGCATCTCCCAAAAACTCAAGAACTTCGTAATCTGGAATTTCACGATGATACTCAACTGCATATGAGCGATGGGTAAGAGCTGTTAAAGGCAGAGATTTATCTTTAAATGTGTAACCTAATATTTTTTCTAATTTTTTAACTCTATCTATAAACTCTTTTTCAAGTTTAATGCTCATAAGCTTTAAATGCTAAACAGGCGTTTGTGCCTCCAAATCCAAAAGAATTTGATATAGCAGCTTTTACTTGCTTTTCAACTGCTTCGTTTGGTGTATAATCAAGGTCACAGTCCGGGTCTGGGTGTTCGTAGTTTATTGTTGGTGGGATTATTCCTGTTTCAATAGTTTTTACTGTTGCAACTGCTTCAACTGCTCCTGCAGCTCCAAGAAGGTGACCTATCATTGATTTTATAGAACTAATTTTTACTTTGTAAGCATGGTCTCCAAATACTTTTTTAATCCCAAGGGTTTCAACTTTGTCATTGAGAGGTGTTGATGTTCCGTGTGCATTTATATAATCAATTTCATCCGGGTTTAGTCTGGCATCATTTAATGCCATTTCCATAACTCTGACAGCTCCATCAGCATCTGAACATGGGGCTGTTATATGGTGTGCATCCCCTGTCATACCGTATCCAACTATTTCTGCATAGATCTTGGCGCCTCTTTTAAGGGCATGTTCAAGCTCTTCCAGAACAAGTATTCCTGCTCCTTCTCCCATAACAAAGCCATCTCTTTCTGCATCAAAAGGTCTTGATGCTTTTTGTGGCTCATCATTTCTTGTAGAAAGGGCTTTCATATTTGCAAAGCCGGCTATTCCCAGTGGTGTTATTGCAGACTCTGTTCCACCTGCAATCATAATATCTGCATCACCACGCTGTATAATTTTGAACGCATCTCCTATTGAGTGGGTTCCTGTTGCACAAGCTGTAACCACACAGGAGTTAGGACCTTTAAAGCCAAATTCTATGGAGATATACCCAGAAGCCATATTGGAAATACCAGAAGGGATAAAGAAAGGAGAAACCCTTCTGGCACCTTTTTCTAATAATAAAGTTTGTTGTTCTTCAATATCCCTCAGGCCGCCGATACCTGTTCCAACTATAACACCTGCCCTTGTTGGATCTATTTTGTCAACTTCAAGTCCTGAATCTGCTATAGCTTCTTTTGCAGCAACCATAGCAAACTTAACAAAATCACTCATCCTTTTGGCATCTTTAGGATTTAAATACTTTTTAGGGTCAAAATCTTTTACCTCACCTGCAATAACGACAGGTAAATTATAGGAGTAAGGGTCAAAACGTTTAATAACGTCTATACCGCTTACTCCGTTAATAAGATTTTCCCATGTTTCTTGGACATTATGTCCTACAGGTGTTATAGCTCCGATACCGGTAACGACGACCCTTCTCATCGCTTAATTACGCTCCTTTTTTCTCTTTGATGTAGTTGATTACATCACCAACAGTTTGTATTTTTTCTGCATCTTCGTCTGGGATTTCAACATCAAATTCTTCTTCAAATGCCATAATAAGCTCAACAACGTCAAGGGAATCAGCGCCAAGGTCATCAACAAATTTTGACTCAGGTTTTATCTGGTCAACGTCAATTCCCAGCTGGTCTGCAATGATTTCTTTAATTCTTTCTTCCATTCTTTTATAACCTCCAAAAATTTTATTTTTCTTAATACATTCCACCGTTTACATGGATTGTTTCCCCGGTGATATATGAAGCCATATCTGATGCAAGGAATAAAACTGCATTTGCCACATCTTCAGGCTTTCCAAATCTTCCAAGGGGTATCTGTTCAAGGTATTTTTCTTTTATCTCAGCAGGTAGTTCCTGAGTCATGTCTGTTTCTATAAATCCGGGGGCAACAGCATTAACAGTTATATTCCTTGAAGCCAGTTCTTTTGCAAGTGATTTTGTAAATCCAATAAGACCGGCTTTTGTTGTGGCATAGTTAACCTGACCCACATTACCTATAAATCCTATGATTGAGGAGATATTAATAATTCTTCCCCATCTTTTCTTCATCATACCTTTTGCAACAAGCTGGGTTATCTTGAATGTTCCGGTCAGGTTTGTTTGTATTACTGTGTTCCAGTCTTCATCTTTCATTCTGATGAAGAGAGTATCTCTTGTTAGTCCTGCATTGTTTACAAGAATATCAACATTTCCTGCAACTTTTTCTATCTCTTTCCACTGGGCAGGGATGTCTTCTGAGAAATCCAGTTTGAATCCATAGGCATTAACATCGAATTCATTTTTCAGATTTTCAGCTACAACCTCAGCTGTGCCTTTGTTTCTGCCGGTTATGATTACATCAGCTCCGTGTTCTGCAAACTTTGCAGCTATTGCTTTACCTATTCCTCTTGTTGAGCCTGTTACGAGAACTGTTTTTCCTTTAAAGTCCAATACTCCTCTCCCAGAGGTTTATCAAAAATATCTGATATTATACCATAAAACTCATAAATTTCAGAGATTTCCAGCTTTTATCCTTATGGCACAGGAGTTAGAGGCTTTCCTTCTTTGATAAAGTTTTCTAAATTATCAACAGTCATATCAAGTATCCTTTCTGATGCGTCTTTTGTGTAATATGCCAGGTGTGGAGAGACTATTACATTTTCTTGATTGAGTAAATACTGGGCTTCTGCTGCTTTTTTAAGTTTAAACGCCGTTAGTCCTGTTTTTTTCATAAGCTCTTCTTCAACAGTTATCTCTGCCTCAATTGTATCCAGTCCAACTCCTCCTGCAAGTCTACCTTCTTTAAGGGCTTCTATTATAGCTTCAAGCTCAACAACTTCACCCCTTGAAGTATTTATAAGCATTGCATCTAATTTCATAAGTTTAATATTAAATCTGTTAATTAAATAATGTGTTGCTTTGTTATAGGGAAGGTGAACTGTTACTATATCTGACCTTGACAAAAGTTCTTCAAGTCCAACATACTCAACGCCATAATTTTCAACAAGTTCTTTGTTTTTTGACCTGTCATAAGCCAGTATTTTCATCCCAAATCCATGGGCTATTTTTGCAACATGGGTTCCTATTCTACCGGTTCCAACGATTCCAATGGTTTTTCCCATTATATCTATTCCCATTAATCCTTCCCGGGAAAGAATACCCTGTGTTGTCCTTTCAATCATAGGTTTAAATTTTCTGGCGAGGGCAAGGATAAGAGCAAATGTGTATTCAGCAACGGTGTTATTTCCGTATCCGGGAATATATGCAACCTGAATACCTTTTTGCTTTGCATATTCAACATCTATATGGTCGTATCCAGATGAACGGGTAATGATTAGTTTCAGATTAGGCATTTTGTCTATTATTTCTTTCGTAAGCTTAGAGTAAATAAAAACACTTACCACTTCGGCATCTTTTGCTTTTTCAACAGAGTATTCATCAAGGGCTTCTTTCAAGAAGAAAAACTCACCGGTAAGGTTTTTCTCCTTTAGTCTTCGTTGAATATGTAATTTTTCCCACTCCTCTACGCCAAAGAAATATACCTTCATAAAAACCTCCAAAAGACAGCTTTTATCATTATCTTACATCGAAAATGCCTTTTATGGTATTATTTGAAGTAATTTCAAATCTTTTCAGGAGGTTTTTCTGTTGAAAATAGAAGGTAAAGTTTGGAAATTTGGTGATGATATTAATACTGATGAGATAATTCCTGCAAGGTATCTTGTTACAACAGACCCAAAAGAGCTTGCAAAGCACGTTATGGAAGATGCAGATCCAGAATTTCCTAATAAGGTTCAGCCTGGGGATATAATCGTTGCAGGTAAAAACTTCGGTTGCGGTTCTTCAAGGGAACATGCTCCACTGGCTTTAAAAGGAGCTGAAATAGGGGCTATTATTGCTGAAAGTTTTGCAAGGATTTTTTATAGAAATGCAATAAATCTGGGACTGCCTATTATAGAATCCCCTGAAGCTGCAAAAGAGATAGAAGAAGGGGATATTGTTGAGATTGATTTTGATGAAGGAAAAATAATAAACAAAACCAAAGGAAAAGAATATACATTCAAGCCTTTACCTGAAAGTCTTAAAAAAGTTTTTGAAGCAGGTGGATTAATGGAGTATGCAAAAGATAAACTGAAAGGAGAATAAGATGCAGTTTAAAAAAATCCTTGTGGGCGTTGATTTTTCAGAGGATAGTAAAAAGGTCATTGACTCGGCAGTATTTCTTGCAAAGCTGTTTAATAGCGAATTAAAACTTATACATGTTGTAGAAAATCTTATTTTCCCTGCTGCTTTGGATGACCTTGAGCCTATGGTAGACCCTGAAGAATTTGCGAGGATAGTCAAAACTGTTGAGGAAATTGTTGAGAAAGCATCAAGAGAGCTTGAGAAAATAGCCGAGGAAATAAAAGAAAAAGAAGGCTTAAAAGTTAAATTTCTTGTTAAAACAGGTGATATTGCTGAAGAGATCCTTGAAACCTGTGAAAGCGGAAATTTTGACCTGCTTGTCATAGGTGCCCACAAGGAAACATTTGTAGGTAGTTTATTACTTGGAAACGAAGCAGAAAAGATAGTAAACAAGGCAAAAAGCTCTGTTCTTGTGGTGAAAGGAAAACCCCTTACACAGCTAAATAAAATACTGTGTGGTTATGACTTTTTACCAAATTCTATTGAAGCCCTTGAAACAGCAAAAGAAATAGCTAAAAAAGTAAATGCAGAGATAGATATTATTCATGCTGATAATGAAGAGGTTTTTGCACACCTGGCACATATTTATGAAAATGTATTTAATAAAAAAATTCAAATGTTGAAGCAGCTCAAAGGGGAATTAGAAAAAGAAGGCCTAAAAGCTGACTTTGAAATTATAAAAGCATCACCGGATAAAGCTATTTTAGAAGCTATAAAAGATTTTAACCCAGACCTTGTAGTTGTAGGAAAAAGACAGAGAAAGGATATAAAAAGATTTTTCCTTGGAACAATTGCAATGAAAGTTGTTAAAGGTTCTCCTGTGTCTGTATTAATAGTAAGAAGAAGGTAGAAAAATGTTAAAAAAAATAATTGCTTTATTTTCCCTGAGTGCAATCGCTTTTTCCTGTGCAGCTGTAAAGGGAAAAGAAAGTTCCGGAAATGTGTATTTTTATTATACTGCTTGTAAATATGCTGCAGAAAGTAACGATTATAAAGATGCCCTTTATTTCTGTGAAAAGGCCTTAAAAATAGCACCTGAAGAAGAGGTAATATACAAAGAGGCTATCAGGGTAGCACTTAGAGCACATAACAAGAAAAAAGCGCTGTATTTTGTTGATCAGTATATAAAAAGATTTTCTTCAAAAAATAAACCTGAAGTATATATGTATGCTGCTTCTGTTTATATTCATTTAAACGAATTTTCAAAAGCAGAAAAAATCCTTACAAAGGCTATAGAAAAATTTCCGGATAATGAAAGATTACTTAAGTTTCTTGTTGATACATATTTAAAGCAGGGAAAAATTGATAAGGCTGAAAAGACTTTAAAAAGATTAATCAGTTTATATCCTAATGATGCAAAAATTCGTTATATTCTTGCAAGGATATATCTTTTTAAAAGGGAAGACCAGAAAGCCATTCAAGAGCTTGAAAAGGCTGTAGAGATAGACCCGTTATATACCCCTGCCTTTACATTACTTGGAACTATATATTCTCAGAATAGACAATGGAAAGAAGCTGAAAGAGTTTATAAAAAGGTTTTAGAGAGAGACCCAAAAAACCTTGAAGCGTTAAATAGATTATTCCAGATATATGTCCAGACAGACCAAAATGAAAAAGCAGAGAAGGTAATAAATAAGATAGTTAAGTTGTATCCAAATGCTAAAGATGCTCTGCTGAAAAAATTTCTTCTTTATCTGAAAGAAAATAAAGCACAGGAAGTTGTAAAAGACCTGGAAAAGTTATATGAGAAAAATCCTGATAATCCTGCCATTGCAATGATTCTCGGAATGGCCTATGAAAGCATAGGAAAGTATGATTTAGCAGAAGAGCTTTACCTGAAAGTATTACAACAAAATCCAGAAAATATAGATATCCTTGAAAGACTGGCAGATGTATATGCAAAACAAAAGAAATATGATTTAGCTATAGATGTTCTCCAAAAAATGTTTAAACTTCAGCCAACAGACCATCATATTTTGCTTATGATAGCAGAGCTTGAAGATGAAAAAGGGGATACCGCTAAAGCCCTTGAGTATGTAAAAAAAGCTGAAGAGTTAAGTCCTTCTGACCCTGTTGTTTATTTTTATGAGGGTATTTATTACGATAAATTAGGTGACTGGGGACATGCAGAAAAAGCATTTCTAAAAGCGATAAAATTAAAACCTGCTTTCCCGGATGCCTTAAATTATTTAGGCTATTCTTACATAGTAAGAGGCATAGCCGTAGATAAGGGAATTGAATTAGTGAAAAAAGCCCTCCAATATGTTCCTGATAATCCTGCTTATCTGGATAGTCTCGGATGGGGATATTTTAAGAAAGGGGATTACAAAAAGGCATACGAATATATTAAAAGGGCTTATGATAAAATGCCTGATGATCCGGTTGTAACAGAGCATATGGCAGAAGTTCTTGAAGCCCTTGGTAAAAAGAAAGAAGCTATAAAGCTTTATAAAAAAGCCCTTTCTATAATAGAAAAGACAGGGGAAGAAGGGGAACCTGGGCTGAAAAATAGGATTTTAAAAAAGTTAAAAAAAATTGAAAAATGAAAAAAATACTCTTTTTGTCTTTAATCTTCCTTATAGGTTTTATCTGGAGTTGTGCACCTTTAAAAAGGACAGATTGTGAGATAGAGTTTGATAGGATATTAAAATTATCCACTGAAAATAAGGATAAATTTATCAGAGGTAATCTTTTTATCCACGGAATATATACTGTTTTTTACGGGAACCTTGGAAACAAAAGTCAGCTGACTTTCAGAACACCTTTTGGAAATAAGTTGTTCACCCTTAAATATTCACCGGAAAAAATATGTGTGGTAACACCTCAAGGAGAAAATTTATGTGGTAAAGACCTGGATATGTACTGGGATTACTTTAATCTGAAAATCCCTTTTGATATAAAAGAGCTATTAACAGGACAGTTTAAAATATCACCGAAAGATAAACATTATTGTAAAGATGGATTTTTAATTGTTGAAAATAACGGAGCAGTTTTGAAATATAACAGCCTTAAACCTGTAGAGATTAGTTATAAAGGCTTTAAAGCTGCTTACAGATATAACAAAGATAAACCTGAAAAAATAACCCTTTATCAAGATGGACAGGAGCTTTTGAGAATATATATTAGAGAGCTCAGGGAAAAATGAGGGATTACGTTGTAAAAGTTTGTGGAATCAGGCATATTCCACAGGCAATAAAAATAGCAGATTTTGGGGCAACTCATATAGGTATGATTTACTTTCCTAAAAGTCCAAGACATATAGAAATACCACAGATACAGAGTATAGCCAGTGCAATAAAAGGCAAAGCAAAATCTGTTGTGGTTGTGGTAAACCCTGAATTATCAGAGGCTAAGAGGCTGCTTAATATTGTAGATATTATCCAGTTTCACGGAGACGAGGATATAGAGTTTGTTAAAAATTTCCCAAAAGAAAGGGTATTTAAGGCTTTTAGAATAAAAGAAGAAAAAGATATCAAAAAAATGGAGCCGTTTTTTAAGGAAGGATATACGGTGCTTATAGATGCATTCTCAGAAGAGGCTTATGGTGGAACCGGAAAACAGATAGATAGGAACCTTGCCAAAAAGGTCATAGATATGTATGACAGAGTTATTCTTTCAGGGGGACTCTCACCTGAAAATCTTGAGGAAATTTTAAGAGATTTACAGCCATATGGGGTTGATGCTTCTTCTAAACTTGAAAAAGAACCCGGAATAAAAGATTTAGAAAAAACCAGAAGATTTATTGAGATAGCAAGGAAATATTATGAGTCAGCTGATTAAACAGATAAAACCTGTTTTTGAAGAAAAGGTAACCCCTGTTATAGAGCTTTTTTATAAGATTGGTATCTCACCTAATTTTTTAACAATTTTGGGGTTTATCCTTGTTGTTACAGGAAGTTATTTCCTTGCTGTTCAAAATTTTATAGTTGCTGGAATTTTGCTTACTCTGGGAAATATATGTGATGCCCTTGATGGTGCTCTTGCGAGGCGTTTTGACAAATCCACCAAATTTGGTGCTTTTTTAGATTCTGTGATTGATAGACTTTCTGATGCTTTTCCTTTAATGGCTGTTGTTTATATTTTTAGGAATGATGATATTCTTCTGGGTCTATCCCTTATTGCAATTGTTTTCTCTTTTTTAGTTAGTTATACAAGGGCAAGAGCTGAAGGACTTGGAGTTGAATGTAAGGTTGGTTTTTTTGAAAGACCTGAAAGATCTATTATCCTGATTGTTTCTGTCTTTCTTGCCAGGGTTGATATAGGAATTCTTTTGATTGCTATCGGTGCAGTTATAACATCTTTCCAGAGGATATATTGTATGTATCAAAAGACATAGACTTATGTTCTAATTCTCCTTATTCTTCCGAGGAAATTTCTTTAATTACTTTTTTAACAAAATCTACAGATACATCCAAAATATCTGCTATTTTTTCAGGAGATAGATTTAATTTTTTTTATATCTTCCTTCTTTAAAGAAAGGGTCATTTTTCATCATTTCCTCAGTTATAGTCAAAGGCATATCTCTTTCCCCCAAAATTATCACTAACTTCTCTTTTAATTTAGGTCTGTAGTTTAATGCTATCAATAGTTTTCTTATATAGTCTGCTCTTTTTTTCTCTGGCAACTTTAAAAGTTCATCAATTAGCGTAAATATATATGTCTTAAAATCCTCAACTTTGCATAAAACTGCAAGTATTTTATCCTCTAAATTATCGCTTTCTAAAAGTTCTTTGCATTCTATATCTTTTATATCCCTTATCTCATAACTAAATTTTAGTTTATCTGTTTCTAAATAATTTTGCATGTTGGGTTTACCATCTCCAACATATAAAACCATTTGTTTGATGGACTTATCAGGATACCTTTGTTTCAAAAGTAGA
>NZ_JALVTW010000025.1 GCF_027023985.1 Persephonella sp.
CCATTTGAAGGATTAATACCTTTTTCTAAGAATTTTTCATAAAAGGAAAAAGCCACTATGTTTTCAGTTAGGTTTAAAAACAACCCTACATTTTTTTCAGCTTTGGGTGATGGGATATCATATTTTGATAGTAATTCTTCTAAAAAGATAGATTTAAGTAGATAGTTAAGGTATTTGTTTACTTCCCTAAAAGTCTGATTTTTTGATATGGAATAATTTAGCAGGTCTATGGCTTCTGAAATAGAAAAAAGATTTTTAAGGGTTAGTGCTTTTTTAGTCAATATCTCAAATCCTAATGAATAATCTGGGTTTTGTGGAAAACTTATTTTTTTGTATAAATGGATTTTGTTAATTTTTCCTGTTTTGTCCAAATAGATTATGTTTGTGTTCTGATTTTTTAATGTGGATACTATCCAAACCGGAAGATAAAAGATAGTGAAAACGTTTTGTATATCATTTATGTTGATTTTGGTTATATCCTCTTTTTTGTGGACAAATATATAACTGTCTTCTATGGTGAGGTTTAGAGGATTTTCTTTGAAAATGAACATATTTTTACGGATTAGATAGTCTTTCATTTCTAAGAACCTCAAATTTTGAATGATTTTGTATTTTATAAACGATGATTTTTAAAAAATCTGACATCTAATCTGTACCGGATATGAATATGATATAAATCATAAAATCCTCTCTAAAGGGCTTAAAATCTGGATTTTATAATTGAGATAATATTGAGATTTTAAATTTGACAAAATCAAGGAAAATTAGTATTCTAATAACAGGTCTGTCCAGAGTAAAGGTTTCTTGGAAACTGAATATGTTGATTTTCAACGATTACAGAGGGGGCTCTTGAAACTGACCCGTTTAATGAGGGTATTGCGACTTTTATTCAGGTATTCTTCTATTTCTTCCCTGTATTTCTCTTGAAACTGACCCGTTTAATGAGGGTATTGCGACTTTGGTTGCCATTATGTCCATTATTATTGCCATATCTTGAAACTGACCCGTTTAATGAGGGTATTGCGACTCTGGGATATAATTTTCAAGCATGGTTTGGAATTCTCTTGAAACTGACCCGTTTAATGAGGGTATTGCGACATTGCGACCTCCTGTTATACAAGCTGAATCACGATGGACTTGAAACTGACCCGTTTAATGAGGGTATTGCGACCACCGGTGCATCACATAACTGGACGCCGCCTTGGCATTCTTGAAACTGACCCGTTTAATGAGGGTATTGCGACCACCGGTGCATCACATAACTGGACGCCGCCTTGGCATTCTTGAAACTGACCCGTTTAATGAGGGTATTGCGACGCATCTTCATGCACCTCCGTAGTTATTAGCTACACTTGAAACTGACCCGTTTAATGAGGGTATTGCGACTAAACCGCATTTATTCTTTCTTCTGGTGTTTCATATCTTGAAACTGACCCGTTTAATGAGGGTATTGCGACGCAGGACAGCTGCAGAAAATATGACTCTGCCATTTTCGTCAACTTGAAACTGACCCGTTTAATGAGGGTATTGCGACATTCTCTTTAACATCCCAGTGCAGTCTTTAATGCCGTCTTGAAACTGACCCGTTTAATGAGGGTATTGCGACAATATAGAGAAATGTTTTCAATATTCTGTCCACGCTTGACTTGAAATTGACCCGTTTAATGAGGGTATTGCGACAATCATATCCCGCTTCTTTTAGCTCAGTAATAGGAACCTTGAAACTGACCCGCTTAATGAGGGTATTATGTAGCAAATTATAGAGAAAAATAAGAGAAGATTAGATTTTAAGACTAATTTGAGTAAATACTTCCAGGGCTGATTTTGTATTAGGATTTTTATATTAAAAAATACTTTTTAGTCTGCTATCTTTTATATCAAAAACCGGATAGTATTTATCTTCCGGTGCTGAAGCATTAAAGTTGAAGTTATAAACATACCCATCCCAAAAGTGTCCAATAGCCATTCCCAATGCAAAAGCAATCGGAACAGGAACACTAAGGAAAAAGTGATATTTCTGAATCTGGTATTTCACCTTAAGCACATTAAGGACAGAATAAATCTCTGATACATATCTAATCCAGTAGTCCTCAGGAATATCCTCAAAATCCTGAGGCAAAGGAATATCACCCTGAAATTCCCTTGACTCAATCTTTATTAAAGGCCAATTTCTTCCAGTAGTCTCAAGATAATTTTGAACATCTCCATAAGGACTATGACTTGCCAGCCAGATAGCAACAGCTACGTTTTCCCAGCTCTCTATATTTTCTGGTATTTCAACTTCTATATTTTTCATCTGTTTTTGTATATTTTTGCGAATATATTTTATTTTTCTCAGTTTTGCGGTCGTAGATAAATCTATAACAGGAATATACTCATCTGATTGGTAATGATAAACTAAAACAGGTTTCTTGGTTCCCAATTTTATTCCAAGCCCCATTGCCAGAGATATAGGAACAGATAAACCTATATGCAACACTCTTTTTTTTAAATCTACTTTTGAATAGATATTTTTTAATTTTTCCTCAAAATTCAAAACCTGCTTAATCCATTCATTTTCTTCTGAGAGTTGTTCTGGCGTTATAGCTGGAAGGGAATTCTCATAAGAAATAGCTAAATCTTTTCTTTCAATACCTAAAATATTTTTCAAACCATTAATAGAAAAATCCTTTTCCTTTTTCTTTATTTTCTTCTCTATTTTATTTAATGCTATGGTTGTTTCCTGTGGTGGTCTTTTTACCAAATAGACAAAAGGAATATCTACAGGTTTATCTCCAAGCCAGTAAATAAGTTCGTCTATTTTATCAAGGCTATCCGGAGTTATAAGTTTAAGATTATGTGATTTGGCAATTTCTTCTTTTTGAGGAATATATGAAACCTCAAATATTTCTCCCTCTTCGTTAACCACTCCGGTAAAAGCAAAATTTTTTATATTTTCTTCAGGAAGCAATAAACCTGCTGTAACTGCCAGCATAAAGGATTTTCCGGTGAAATCTCTGTCAAAAACTACAAAAAAGTTTTGAATTTGGTGTTTCTTAGTTTTCAGCAGTTGTTTTATAGTGCTTAAAGCCTGCCTTATTTCTAAATTTGACGAAAAAGTTAATGTATCTATCGGTTTCGGGAGAGGTATTATATAGGCTGTTGCAAGTTCTCCTTTATTGTTTAAAGCAATTGGGAATTTTACCTCTATTGGTGTTGATTTGAATATTTTTTTAGTGTTTAGCTCTGAAGTTTTTAGAAGTTTAGAAAGTTTTTCTATATCAAATAAATCTTCTCTTTTTTTTATTTGTGTCCATATTAAGAATTTAATTTCATTAGAGGTGGTTTTATCATTTAGAAGCTGATATAGTTCATCTACTTCTTTTGGTTCAACGGCTCCGCTTCTTAAAATCTCTTTAAGCCTTTCTGGTTTATTTTTATACTTTAATAATTCCCCCAATTATTTGACCTCTTTTATGGTTATGTTTTGTCCAATATAGTCTATGTTAATATTATCTTTGAACTCTTCCGGAATAGCTATTTGTATAACTTTTGGAAGATTTTCAAACTCATATTTTTCACCGAAAATTTCCAGCGCCGCAGGTTTATCTATTAGCTCTTCAGCTGGTTCTAACTCAAGGATTTTTTCTTCTTTGTTGTAAAACAGGGTAAAATTCTTACCTCTGTAAACAGTCTTTTCTTCCCCTGCAGCCAAAAGCTGTTTTTCTAATCTTTCAGGGGAAAGTTCTATAATAGTTTCCTCTTCCCAAAACTCAGGGGATTGAGCAAATACTTGCATTTTAAATGTCCTCTCAATTTCATCTTTTAAAAATTGTTCCTGATAAAATCCCTCTCCTTCAGGATAAGAAAGACCTCTTCTATCTTTTGGGAGTTCTTCAATTTCTCCGTTATAGAATTTTTGAAGTATATCTATATCCTCTTTCTTCAATTTTCCAATATAAATAGCTTCATTTTTAATAAATTCTTCATCTAAGTTTAAAATTATTGGTAAAACAGCAAATTTGTTAGAAATAGGATGTTCAAAATCTACGATAAGAGCTTTATCAGAAGCAAGTTGCCAGTAAGGTGTCATAACAAGAGCTATATATAAATCTTCTGTTTTATCCAAAATTGTGAAGAATATAGGTAAATTCTCGTCGGGATATTCATATACATTTCCGGCTTCAATTTTTTCATTTTTTTCAAATTTTGAAGGGGATACTTTATCTAATATTTTCAAAATTTTATCTACCTCCTCTTTGGAAACTTTAAATTCCGGAGCTTCACCTTCTACTTTTTGCTGTGAAAGAGCTTTTTTGTATTCGTTGTATATCAATTCTATTAGACGCATATCTGTTCTCCTCGCTAACTTCCTTTTAATAAACAAACTTTTTTACAAATTTCTGACATCAGAATACCTTTTTCTACGGCATATTCATAAATTTCGTAAGGAAACTTATGCTTCAGCATAATATCTTTTAATTTTTTTCTGTATCTTTCTCTGCCTTTATAGGTAGCGTCTTTTGAGCTGTCTTTTATGCAATCTTCAAGGTTATATTCATCAAAACAAAGAACTTTTTTCTCTTTTTCAGTTAAATTTTTTTGCAATAAATCAGTTAGATGATTTGCTTCATCAAATAATAAAATTTCATTTTCCAGATTAACAGGACTTTCCAGACTTTCTTCCCGGGTCTTGTCAGTGCTTTCCTTGTGTTCAGGCTCATTTAAAGATATCTTTTCAAATGCAAGTTCAGATTTGTATTTTTTTAAAGGGTCTAATATGAAGTTGTTTTTTACAATGGTTTTTAGATAACTCTTTATATAGGACTGATTTCTATTCTGTATCACATTCAGGATTTTTTCTTTTTCTTTGTAGATTTTTGTTACCAAAAAAGGAAAAATTTCTTCAACGCAGGATATAATTTTGTCTGAATAGGAATCTTCACAAACATACTCGGTTGTAAGCAGTTTGTATTTGTAATTAGTTGTATCATCTTTGAGAAAATCTTTTATTGCAAAATATATAATTTTTTTGAGCTCTATAAATAAAAATTCCAGCTCTTTATCAGAAACATTATTTTCATTAGTTAAAAATTTATATAAACCTTCTTTAAATTCCATTCTTAGCCTCTTTGATATTTCTTAATTTGCTTATATATATCTTCAATTTCTTGTTTATCACAAAATCCACAGGGTTGTGCTATATATTTAAGTTGCTCGGTGGTCAGTAAAAAAATTATTTTGTTTCCCCATAATCTAAAAACCTTTGATTTATTTTCCCATTTAAATAGTTTATTTTTACAAATACAGACTTTTTTTGTGCAGTTATTTATATTGATAGGAAGGAAATCTCCCTTTGTAGTTAGAAAAATTATTTTCTTTATAATCTTTTTATTTTTAGACAAAACTATTAATGGCCTACAATCTCGTCCCCTCTGACTTCCTAACGGGACTTTAAGAGTTTTTTCTGCTTTGTTAACTTCTGACAACCATAAGGAAGCAAAATCATCTTTTTGTAGTTTTTCTTCAATCTTTGTTTGTAATATTTTCTTTAATTCTTCTCTGAAATTCATATCACTTTAAATAATAATAAAATCTCAGCAGCGGTGTCAAAAGTCATTGATTTTTTCCGTTAATTAATAAAAATCCTATAGGAGAAGGAAATGGCTAAGAAAAAAATAAGGCAAAATAAAATGGCTGTTGCTGTAAACAAATCTATTGCGAACAGACAGGCCATTAGCACACTTGGAAGAGCAAGAATGTTTAAAAACAAGAAAAAGTAAAAGCCTCCTAAAAAAATCAAAAATATTGATGAGTTTTTATATTAGGTGTCAGATTTTTGGAAAAATATCTGTTAATAAAATTAAAAAATCTTTAAGGAGGTAAGTTGATGAAAAACTTTAACTTTGACGAGGAAAAACTTAAAAAGTTTGTTGAGGAGAATATCCCTAAGGTTACCGAGAAAGATATACAGAGGGTTTTAGATAAAGAAAAGGAACTCCGTAAAAAGTTTCAGGGCAATACTCCTCTGGGGCAGTTTGTTAAAGACTTAAAAATTTTGTTTTCTATGATAAAAGATTATGCTAACGGCTTATATAGAGAAATACCCTGGTTATCTATCGCTGCAATAGTATTTGCTCTCTTGTATGTTCTATCTCCCGTAGATTTTATACCTGATTTTATCCCCGGAGTTGGGTATGTAGATGATGCCTTTGTTATGGGACTTGTCCTGATGATGATAAAAGAAGATTTATACAGATATAGAGAGTGGAAAGTCCAGAGTGAGCTTAAAAACTCTACGCAGGGAGGGGGAGAAAATATAACATAACCAATTACTTTTGGGGTATCCCCCTCTTTTTTAACTTTAAATAATATTCTTCTGTTGTAAAGTCAGTTTGATTAATAACTTAATCATTTTTACAAACTTGATTGCAACTTTGTATGTCTTATAATAGTTTTAGTTAGGAATAATATTACCGAGGCTAAGATGGATATACTGCATAATATTGCATTATGGATTTTGGACTTATTTGACCACGGGTTAAAAGCATTTGAACCTTTACAGGGGAGAGTTGATTTAGATGAAAAAAAATATACTGCAATGCAGGGGATTGTGCACTTTATAGGTTGGTCTGTTGCTATAGGAATTATCATCTGGGTATTTAAATATATGAAAAAACATGCCCAGCAAGATGAAAGAATGAAAAAGTATTACGGTAAATCAGAAGAGGATAAACCTCAAAATTGAAACTCTTTTTGAAGAACTTTTTCCTTTTTATCTTTCCATGAAAGTTTTCTCAAGATTGTAATCACTACTTTATCCGGTTTTGAATCAATAAAGAAATCCATCTCTTTCCATTTTCCAAATTTTAGAGGGTCTTTGGAATTTATTATCTGCATCTGATTAAAGATTTCATCTCCATTTTTAAATCCTGTCAAGTATATATAAAGCTTAGGTTTTCCGTTATCAGCTGTAGGAACTGAATGGGGTATTCCTGTGTTTTTTATGCTAAGGGTAAGGATATCATCATCAATGGAAACCTTAACCTGAAAATCCTTTTCAGAGGCTATAGAAGCAGGAAATTTATGGGAATGGATATCTTTTTTAGAATGCAGGTATGTAAACGGGAATTTTTGGATAAGTCTGCCCTTTTTGGCTGGCATGTGGCATTCCTGACAGTTTCTCTTTGAAGCTGTCTGTTGCCATTGCTGATAAGTTTTTTGATGGCAGGAAGAACAAACCTTTGATGTTATATAAACAGGGTCATAAGTGGAGTAGTGAGGCGGAGAAAATACATCATAGGGACCATGCATTGAATTTGTTTCTTCTTTGTAATGGCAGGAAAAGCAGTTAACTCCTTCTTTCCTAAGTTTATTTCTTAGCTGTGGTTTTTCTTCAGGATGTATCTCAAGGGGTGCGTGGCAGGAAAGACATTTAGTTTTAGTATGGTTATTACTTGCTTCTATATAATGGGGAGAAGTCCATGCTTTTGCATGTCTGGAATCAAGCCATTGGTTGTATATGTTTTGATGGCATTCTGAACATCTTTTGGCAGGAGGACGCTGGAGCAGGTCCTCCTCTAAGAATAATTTTTCTACTTTGTCGCAACCTGCTATGAAAGCCGCTAATAATAGCAGGAGTAAAGGCATTTTTAATCACCAAATTTTTCTTTAAGCAAATAAAGTGTTTGGTGAACATTATGGCATTTAACACAATTGTTTTGTGCTATCCAGCCGATATGGGTTGAAATAGCTTTTTTGTCTGATTTTTTGATAGCTTCCTGAAGGGCATTTATATGCTTTTGAGTTCTCTCTCCAAAGTATATCTTTTCTGAACCTTCTTCCTGTGTATGACACTCACTGCAGGATTGGGATAATCCTTTCAGTCTTTTTGTAAATGAAAGACCGGCTTTTTTTGCTTCTTTGTTTTTTCCTTCTGTAAGGTATACTTTCAGCAGTTTCATATCATTTGCTACATTTTTCATATAATCGCCGTATTCAAGCTTTTGACCGGATACCGGGTCTTCAACATTTATTTTCTTAAAATCAGGGGTATGATATTTAACTTTTACAGAGGCCTGATATGTTCTATGACACTGGACACAGGTTCTTCCTATTGCTTTTAGATTTTCCATTGCTGTTGCTTTGTCTTTGTTTTTAACTGCTTCTATTAATTTCTCTGCATTGGCTTTTTTTAGGTTTCTATCCCATTTTTTGACCATTTGGCCGATTTTTAGATAATTTTCCTGTAATTTTTTAGCCCATAATTGTGCATTCTGCCAGTCTTCTCCTTTAAGATTTACAACCAGACCGGTCATTGATGTTGAAAGCTGATGCATCAGGCTTAGAAATTCATATTTTTCAGATTTAGGTGGATAGTATTTTGAAAGTTCATCTGGGGGGTCTTTCAGTTTTACATTTTTTGCAAAAGCAGATGTAAGTAGTAATAAACTTAATATCCCTGCTAAAGCTCTCATTTTTGTCCCTCCTGTCTTTTTATTTTATAAATTTGCAGGAGGGGAATTTATCTTTTTATGGCCATAATCATAAAAACAGGATAATCTCTTTTTTGCCCTTCTCTTTCTTTGGTTATGGTATGGACTATCTGGTATTTGACTTTTTCCAGACCGCTTTCTTTTAGCCAGTTTTCAACCTCTTTCTCATCAAAGCCAAAATGTTTTACATCTGTATTATCTGAATGAAATGTGCCATCTTCTTTGTAGAGGTCTATTACTGCAATATAGCCCCCTGTTTTAAGATATTCCTTTAGCTTTTTTAGGACTTCAATTGGGTCATCAAGATGGTGAAATGTCATTGAGGTGATAATCAGGTCAAAATCCTTTTCAGGAAAGCCCTCTGATATAATGTCATGTTTATAAATTCTTATGTTGTTTATATTATTTTTCTCAATTTTTTCTTTGAAAACATTAAGCATTCCTTCAGAAAGGTCAAAAGCTACAATCTCTTTTACGTAAGGTGCAAGCATTATATCCAGAATACCTGTGCCTGCTCCTATATCCATAACTTTAAAGCTCTTGGTATCAGGAAGATTGTTTAAAATAGCCTTCAGGAAATCCTCAGACCTTTTGTATTTTTCCGGGGTGTCGTATCTGTTTGCAACTGCGTCAAATCTTTTTCCTATATCCATCAGTCAATCCTGTAAAAATGGGATTTAGGATATTCACAAACAGGACATCTCCACTTATCAGGAAGTTCCTCAAATCTTATTCCTGGGGAAATAGCCCTTTTTTCATCTCCTTTTTCAGGGTCATATATATACCCGCAGACTTTACATCTAAACCTGCCTATAGTCCTGTCCTTGATAATCACCTTTTCCTTCATATCTAAAATATAGCATAAAATTCATATCTTTGAATTTTGTAGAATTATCTTGTGCAAGCTATTAAGACAATAATTATAAATTGTAGTAGTTCCTTATTAATAATTTTCAATAATTTTCAAAACAGCATTTATATGTTTTTCTCCATGCTTCTTGCACCAATCACTTTCGATTTTATAATACTTAAAATTGCTTTTCTTTTTTGTATAATATTTTTTCCAAGGACTAATATTTTCGCCTTTTAAACATCCACAAGAAATAACTAAGTAATTCTTAAACTTTTCTTGATTTAAAACATTATATATGTTTTCATCAATTCCTATTACCGTTTTGTTAGAAAAACGTTTCACATTTTTCGAGATTAATGCTGCATTATTGATAGCATTACCTGCCCAAACAAAGAATTTATCATCTCCTCTTTGTCCAATTAGTTTTACTAATAGATCTCCTTTAGAAATTCCGATTCCAAAAGAAAGATTTACACCATATTTATTTTTGAATTTTTCCCTTACATACTCTTCTTGAAACGTTTTGAACGTTTTAGCTGCCAGAAAAGCTTTAATTTCCGCATATTCACCAGAGAAAAGAGATATTCCCCCATCTCCTTTTATGTCAATAAATTCGGAACCAAAGCTTTTGCTAATCTTTACAAATGGATATCCCGTATACTCTAAAAAT
Organism: Persephonella sp.; assembly: GCF_027023985.1. Classification (NCBI taxonomy): domain Bacteria; kingdom Pseudomonadati; phylum Aquificota; class Aquificia; order Aquificales; family Hydrogenothermaceae; genus Persephonella; species Persephonella sp. The sequence continues at coordinate 9,998 of NZ_JALVTW010000025.1, forward strand.
TTAGCATAAACTCTTTTTGTTTTTCTATTAGAGATCTGTGTTGAATTCTTTAAATCTACAAGAACAACTACAACGTTATCAACTCTATTCCAAATTGGCTTTTCTACTTTTGCATTATTTATTGCTTGTTCTATAGTATTGTAGGTTTCTATTCTAATATTTTCTAAATAGCTTAGTTTTTCTTTTAATTTCTCAAAGAAACCCCAAAGTTCCATGAGAATTTAGCCCTATATATTTTGGGTAGTTAATGCTAGTTTTTTATATCCTATTTTATATATTTAATTTTATTTTCTACATGTAGTAGTTTTAGAGATTACCCTTATATGTTTTCGAGATTGATTTTGAATATTTTGCATAATCAGCCATCAAAGAAAAATATTAGATATGTGTGCTCATGTCTATAAAATTATAAGATATTGTTGCTTAATTAATAATGTGTTCTGAAATTTTTATTGCCTTTCAGAATATATTTTTATCCAAAATCCAAATTTTCATCTGTTTCAAGTGCTATATCCAAATCTGAGAAATATGAGGCTCTTCCGGTGGCAAAGGAACTAAAAAGATAAAGCCTGAATGAAATTTTAATATTTTCCCTGAAAATGCTCACAATCTCTTCTAAAAGCCTTGCTATTTTTTCATCTTTGTAAGACAAACTTTTTATCTTTTCCATACTATAAAGTCTAATTACCTTTGAGTTTGTTGTAAACTAATAAAAAAAATAATAGGAGGAAGGAATGGTAACAGCAAGTTTGATAGATATTGAAGGAACAGTTTCACCTATAACATTTGTAAAGGATGTTCTGTTTCCTTATTCAGAAGAAAAAATGGAAAAGTTTATAAAAGAAAACAAAGACAAACCTGAAATAAAAAATATTCTCCAGCAGGTTCAGGGGATAGAAGGAAAGGATATGGATATAGATGAGATAATCCAGATATTAAAAAGATGGATAAAAGAGGACAGGAAAATAGCACCTTTGAAAGATATACAGGGATTTATATGGAAAGAAGGCTTTGAAAGTGGTCAGATAAAAGCTCCTCTTTATGAAGATGCATACCGCAAAATGAAAGAATGGAAAGAAAAGGGATATAAGCTTTATATTTACTCTTCCGGTTCTGTTCAGGCTCAAAAATTATTTTTCTCTCATACAGATAAGGGGGATATTCTGGACTGGTTTTCAGGGCATTTTGATACCAAAATAGGAAACAAAAAAGAGTCAGAATCTTACCGCAAAATCGCACAGGAGATAGGACTAAAGCCTGAAGAAATACTATTTTTATCAGACAATCTTGATGAGATAAAAGCTGCTGCACAGGCAGGAATGAAAGTTTACAGACTGGTAAGGCCGCAAGATGCGGAATATATTGAAAATTTTGAATACCCTCAAATAAAAAGTTTTGACGAGGTTCAACTGTGAAGAAAGGACTTGTTATAGATAGAGAAGCGCAGATGATAGGGGTTTATACCCTTGATGATAAGAAGACATACAGAGGAATACCCAGAAAAAAAGTGTTAAAAAAGACAAAGATATATGCAGGAGATTATGTTTACGGTGAAGTTGTTGATGAAAACACATTTGCCATAGAACAGGTGGAAGAAAGGAAAAATTTCCTTGTCAGGCCACCTGTTGCAAATGTTGATAAAGTGCTGATTGTTTCTGCTATAAAAATGCCCGAGTTTGATAATTTCCTGATGGACAATCTACTTGTTGTTTATGAACATTTTCAGACAGACCCGGTTATTATTTTTAATAAGATTGACCTGCTTAATCAAGAAGAAAAAGCAGAATTGGAAAAATGGACACAGATTTACACAGATGCCGGTTATGATGTGCTCTGGGTCAGTGCAGCTAAAAATGAGGGAATTCAGAAACTAACAGACTATCTGGAAGGAATGATTTGCGTTCTTGCAGGACCTTCAGGAGTAGGTAAGTCTTCAATCCTATCCAGACTTGTTGGTGTTCAGCTGGAAGTAAGGGAAGTTAGCGAGAAAACAGAAAGGGGAAGACATACAACAACAGGTGTAAGGCTGTTTCCATTTGGGGAAAACTCATTCATAGGCGACACCCCTGGATTTTCCAGCGTTGATGCGCTGTATTTCCTTAAACCAAATGAAGTAAGGCTTTATTTCAGAGAGTTCCTGAGATACGACTGTAAGTTCCCTGATTGCACACACACCAGAGAACCGGGATGTCAGGTCAGGGAAGCAGTAAAGAACGGTGAAATATCCTGTGAAAGATACAAAAACTACATAAAAATAATAAAGGAAGACCCTGCCTTATGGCAGGAATTATGTCAATAGATGGAGCTTATAGACTGCTCCTCTTCTTCTTTATTTTCTGGTTTTTGTATGTTTTCCCCTTCAATTAATCTTTCTGCCAGATAGTCTGCAAGGTGGACAACTTTTATATTTTTGTAATCTCCGTGTTTATACATTCCATCAGCTATGTTAAATATACAACCTGGGCAGTCACTTAGGACATACTGAGCTTGGGTTTTTTCTATATCTTTAACCTTTCTCTTTTGTATTTCTGTAGCAACTTCATAATTTGATACTGAGAAATATCCTGCAAAACCACAACACATCATTGCATCTTCACCTTCTACATACTCAGCATCTATAACACCTTTCAGAAGGTCTCTGTAAACGTTCGGGTCTGTTGACATAGCTGTGTATGAGTGACATGGAAAGTGAAATGTTACCCTTTCACCTTCTCCTTTGAACACCAGATAACCTTCTTCTCTCAGTATCTCTGCAAAGTCTTTTACAGGATAGCCATATTCCTCTTGGAGAGCTCCACCACAGGTTGGACATGCAACAACGATATAATCAAATTCATACTTATCTATCTCTTCCTTGTTGTGTTTGTAAAGTTTTTCAAACAGTTCAACATAACCACCGTATAACTGGGGTGCACCGCAACATCTTATATTTTCAGGGACAACAACCTCGTAACCTGCCTTTTCCATAAGTTTTATAACACTTTCACCTGTTTTGCCGTAAAAGGCATCTATCATGCAACCTGTAAAGAATAATAGTCTTCCCTTGGGTTTTTCAGGTTTTACCTCTACTCCCCTTAGACCAAATGGTTTTGCTGTTGGTTTAGGAAGTAGTTTTGTAAACTTTGGAATTCCTGTATTAAGAAAAACTGCGTTATATTCAGGGACATCTTTTTTAAACATCTTTCCATAAGCATTCATCAAAGAAGGGGCAAATTTCATAGATACCTTTGTTACAAAATTACCTGTCATTGCAAGGCCTTGGTAGACAGCTGTTTTAACAGGGTCAAACTTGGATTTTTTCTTTTCCTCGGCCATAGCCCTTGCCCTGAACATAATATCCTTGTATTCAACTTCATTAGGGCATATCCATTCACATCTTCTACACATTGCACATTCATTCCACTGCTGAGCTATCTCTTCTGTCAGAGGAAGAACCCCATCAACAACAGCTTCAGCAAGTGCTAATCTACCTCTTGGAGATGACCTTTCCTGTTTCACAACAGAATAGGTTGGACATACAGAGCGGCATGCAGAACATTTTACACACTGGTGCGCCAGATTTTCTGGCAGTGTTACATCTATAATATCACCCATTTTGTTCTCCTTTTACACCTAAGATTTTGTTATGACATTTATCTATCTCAATCAAACCATCTATATAAAGTTCATTTACTAATTTTTGAATACTATTTCTATCAATACCGGTTAGTTTTTCCAGTTCTCCTACCTTTAGAGGTTTGCCTGCTTCTTTGACAATTTGAAAAATCAGCTGTTTTTTGCTCAATTTCCCTGCCTCTTCTTCAGGTATAAACTGAATATAAAAACATTAATATTTAAACACCATAACCAAAATCATAAAAGTTAGTAAAGGTTAACCCAACAACCATTGACACAAAATCCTATTAATAGTATTCATTAATAATATAAGACGATAATTAATATAAAATTCAGGTTAGGAGGGAAATATGGGATTTATAAAGTTTAATGACTCTTCAGATAGTAATATCCCTGAAAAAAATGATACACCTGCCCCGCCTCAAACACAACAATCAAAAAATATTTTTCCAATGGGAGATAGCATGGACTTAAAACAGCTTGCCCAGAATTTATTAAGTAAAATTCAAGAGGGTATGGCTGCTATCGAAGAACTGAAAGGAACAATGGAACAGATTGCTGCTGCCGCTGAAGAAAGTGCAGGAGCAGCAGAAGAAAGTTTAAGTGCAGTTACAGAAATCAAACAGAATGCTGCTTTAATGCAAAAAGAAACAGAAAAAGCTCTAATTGTAATAGAAAATTTTGAAAATCTAATCAAAAATGCCACCGAAGATGTGAATGAAAGCGGAGCAGGAATGGCGAGAACTGCCGACAGTGCCCGTAAAATAGCCCAGAAAACAGAAGAGTTATTTAATGCAGGCAAAAATATAACCGATGCAGTAGACCTTATAACAAAACTTGCTAAAAAAACATCTTTACTCGCTTTAAATGCAGCTATAGAAGCTGCCAGAGCAAAAGAAAAAGGCAAAAGCTTCACAGTAATGGCCTCAGAAATTAGAACAATGGCATCAAAATCAAATACTTATGCCCAGAAAATAAAAGATATAGTTAAAGAAATTCAGGACAAAATAAAACTAACAAGAGATGAAATGGAAAAATTAGAAAAAGAGATGTTAAACGCCTCAGATGAAAGTAATATAGCTGTTCAAAAAATGGAAGAGTTATTAAAGGCCTTTGAGGATATAGTAAGAAAAACAGAAGAGATGCTTGACCAGGTTAACAGGGTTGTAAATGAGATAGATATTCTACATCAAGGCTCTGAGACAATAGCGGCAGCAGCAGAAGAAGCAGCAGGAGCAACCAGTGAGGTGAGTAATACAGTTGCTTCTGAAGTTGTTGCTTTTTCTCAGATTGAAGAGGCTGCCCGCTCAATACTGGAAATCTCCATAAAAATAGATACAAAAAATAGCCAGATTGTAGCCAATGAGATTGCAACTGCATCTGAAGAACTTTCTGCATCTATAGAAGAACTGGAAAAATCTATGGAACAGATAGTTGAAGCTCTCAACCAGATAGAAGAAGCAGCCAAAATATCCGAAGAAGATGCCACTAAAAACTCGAATGTTGCCCAGAACTGTGTAAGCTACATTGAGCAGGCAAATAACTCAATTCAGAATATAGTTAATACCCTCCAAAAACTGTTTGAAGACTATAATCAGATTTTTGAAACAGTAAAGAAAACCCGCCAGTTATCAAAACAAAATACAGAAAAATCAGAAGGGCTGAAACTTCATCTGAACCTGATTAAATCAAAGATAAACTCATTGAACAATACAATCCGTAAAATTGAGCTGGCACTGGTTCAGACCACAGCTTTATCAATTAACGGAGCAGTTGAGGCAATAAGAATAGGGGAATTAGGGGAAGGCTTTAGTGAGGTAAGCAGAGATATAAGGGAGCTTGCAACAACTTCAGAGGAAAATCTGGATAAGGTTATAGAAATCATAGACCATGTAAATGAGGAAAATGACATAATTCTGGTTGAGCTAAACAACATAGTTCTTACTCAGGATAGAGAAAATGAAAAACTTCAGAAATTAGAAGTAGATTTCGGAAAAAATTTAGACTCCTTCAAAGATCTTATGGAAACTATGGAAAAGCTAAAAAAATCTATAGAAGAAACAAAAGTAGCCCTTGAACAATCAAAAATAGCAGCAGACCAGATAAAAGAAGCTGCAGAACTTTCCCTCAAAAATGCCTCGGAATCTAAACAGGCAGCAGAGCTGATACTAAACACCGTTAGAGAAATGGACACAGCAGTTAATATACTCTCTGCTGTTGCAGAAAAACTGTCTAAAGGTGTGTCAGCATGAAAGTGAGTGTTCTGGAGTTTACCATTGGGAATAGTTTATTTGGAATTCAGGCAGATTATATAAAACTCATATTTGATGTAGAAGTTATAAAAGATGTAGATATGATGCCTGATTATGTAATTGGTATAACAAGATATGGGGAGAATGTTTATCCTCTTATATGCACAGCCAGAATTCTGGAAATGGAAGGGGATTTTTGCAGTCAGCCTATAGGTAAAACTGCCATTGTTGTAAAGACCAGAAAAGGTCTGTATGCACTTCTTATTGATGAAATAATAAAAATTCAGGAGATAGAAAAAACAGATGAAAACAGCATAATAAACTTTTATAAAGAGCAGGATACAGTTTTAGAAGAAATCACCCCAAAATTTATTGAACGAAGGGTAAATATTCCCAGCTTTTTTGAGAAAAAAGAAAAAGAATTTGCAAAAACATTATCACAGGAAGAAAGAGCCTTTGTTTTATCTGAAATAGAAGATAGGATTATTGGATTTGATATTGATTTAGTTAAAAAGGTTGAAGATATAGAAGAGTTAACCCCCTCAAAAATCCCAACAGAAAATTGGGTAAACAGGGTTTATTCCCTAAAAAATATAATTATTAAAACAGGCAATCTTAGAAAATTGCTTAATATCAATGAAAAAAAAGGAGAAAATCTCATACTATTAGGCAAAGGTAACAAAATCCTGGGAATTGAGGTGGATAGGATAAACGATTTTGCTGCAGTTCCAGAAAATGAAATAAGTATTTCAACAGAAGAGGAAATTTTTGACAGATATTTTATACATAATGGGAAAATTGTGTCTGTTATAGCAAACAAGCATATAAATAACTGGATAGACCAGTATGCCCTGAAATCTGAAGTTCACCACGAAGAAGAAACAAAAAGAAAAGATACAAAGGAAATCCTACTGATAAAAATAGGAAATAAAAGATTTGCCTTAAGAATGGACGAAATTGTGGAAGTCTTGAACTACGAAGATGTAAAAATCTCAACATATCCAACAAAAAATCCTTATATAAAAGGAATAATGGCCTTTAGAGAAAAAACATATTATTTAATTTCATTTGAGACAGCACTTAATCAGAAAATAGATATTGATGAAAATACTAAAATATTGATATTCCAGAAGGACGGTAAAGAGGGAGCTCTTATAATATCAGAAATAGAAGATATCTTATCTGTTCCAGAAGAGAAGATAATTCCTGTTTCATCAGAGGATTCATTTATAGATGGAGCCTTTATTTCAGATACAGGGGATATTATTAACTTCTTGAATCCAAACTGGATATATAATGCAGGAGGATTAAAAGGAGAGCTGGTGGAGCATGGGCAATAAGAAAATACTTGTTGTAGATGACTCTGCATTAGTTCGGAGAATTCTGTCTAAAATTATTCAGGAATTAGGATATGAGGTAGATACAGCAAAAGATGGAGAGGAAGCTCTCCAAAAAATTCAGCAGGAGAATTATGACCTGATTACTCTGGATATTGAAATGCCTGGTAAAAATGGCATAGAAGTCCTGAGAGAAATTATGGAAAAAAAGCCTACACGGGTGATGATAATCAGCTCCTACGCAACTGATAATGCAGATGTCACACTGGAAGCACTGGATTTAGGGGCTCTTACCTATATAACAAAACCAGGTAAACTGGGAGTAGACCTTAAGAAAATAGAAGAGGAAATAAAAGTAAAAATAGAAGAATCCCTAAAAGTCCCCAAATACAAAATAATAGCCAATAGAAGAAACAAAACCCCAAAAATAATCCACAAAGAGATATCTACAACAGATTTTGTTCCCAAAAAAGACCATAAATATGTTCTGATAGGAGCCTCCACAGGAGGACCCAGACTTATTGAAGAAATAGCAAGAACACTTCCAGAGAATTACCCTTATCCAATATGTGTGGTTCAACATATGCCTGTGAATTTCACAAAAAAGTTTGCCGACAGGTTAAACAGTATCAGTAAGCTTACCGTTGTTGAAGCTTCCAACGGAGAAGAAGTTGTTCCCGGGAAGATGATAATAGCAAAAGGCGGATATCATCTGCATTTTAGAAGAAGACAGGATGATGTTATTGTGTGCAAACTGGTATCAAACGCCAGAGGTAGAATTTTCGTTCCATCTGTAGATGAGATGTTTTTCTCAGCTTTAGAAGTTATGAACCCAAAAGATATAATTGCAATTCTTCTTACAGGAATAGGGGATGATGGCGCAGATGGTATGGTGGCTCTCAGAAAAGCAGGAGCTTACACCATAGCAGAAAGCGAAGAAACGGCAACAGTTTACGGAATGCCTAAGGAAGCTTATGTCCGAGGTGGAGCTTCGAAGGTTCTACCATTTCCAGAAATATTAGAAGAACTAATAAAATTAGGAATGGAGACAGATGTTCAAAAAGCATGACCAGACTTATCATATACAGAGGTTTAAAGAGTTTGACGAAGCAAGGGTGTTTATAGAAGATATGAGCAAAGATGAGGAAAGCACCCTTGCAGCTATTGATTATATGATTACCCATAAGGAGTATTACTTTTTACTGAAAAATCTACTTAAAAACATAAAAAACAACAGACTAAACAGAAAAATGTATGAGTATGCTCTGTTATCCCTTGATAAATGCCCTAAAAGAGAAGAAGAAAAAGAAATCTACAGACAGATTTTAAGAACAGAGAGAACTGCTTTTGTGGAACCTTTAATAGACTTTCTCAAAAGTTGCAGCTGTGAGTTAAAAGATTTTCTGTTTTCACTTATGGATGAAAACAGTCCGGAGCTACGTAGAATAGCAGTAAAGGCATTGCAACACTGTCCTGATAAAACAGCGGATAATCGTATTCTTCAGCTTGCAGTAAAAGAAAGAAACCAAAAGGTTTTAAGGGAAATAGCAAAATATATTCAGCTATTTATAACAGATAAACAGAAGCTGGAGGAGGTGATACAAAAAAACTCAGAATTAAAAACGATAATAAGGAATTATACACAGGAAGGTTAATTGTATGGATGTATCAACGCAACAGTTAAAAAAGCTTAGAGATTTTATCCAAACACATATAGGAGTTTTTATAGATGATGAGAAGTTAGATAATATATACAAAAGAAAAATAAAAGAACTTCTCGTCAAAAATAATTACAGGGATTTTGATTCTTTTTACAGGGATGTATTAAGAAATCAATCCCTCAGGCAGGAGCTATACAACGCAGTTACCGTAAATGAAACATATTTTTTTAGGGAAGAATACCAGTTTAAAACCCTTGTTAAGTATATAATTCCTGAGCTGGATAAAATTCGTCCTCCAACTGAGCCTATAAATATTCTCAGTGCTCCCTGTTCAACAGGGGAAGAGGTCTATAGTATCGCCATTTATATAATGGAAGAAGGTCATTACATCAAAAAAAGGGATTTTATGCTTCTTGGAATAGATATAGATAGTGATGCCATAAAAAAAGCCAAACAAGGAATATATTCAGAAAGGAGTATAAGTAAATTACCACAGCATATAAAAGAAAAATACTTCAAGAAAATAGGAAATCAGTATCAGGTCATTGACCAGCTGAGGAAAGCTGTTTCATTCAAAGTGGTAAATGTGATGGATAAGCACACAATGAAACGACTTGGGAAATTTGATGTGATTTTTTCAAGAAATATGCTGATTTACTTTAACGAGATACACCGTAGAGAGATACTATCCACTTTTTACAATATGCTAAAACCAAACGGTTATCTTTTTCTGGGACATGCAGAGCGTATTCCTCCAAATTTGAAGCTGTTTAAACAAATCAAATTGGGGGAAAGCTTTGTATACAAAAAGGAGTAAGTATGGCTTAGAAGAAGGGAAAATTTATATGATAGAAACAGATAAAGATTTAAATATCTTAGAGGTGCCCCAGAAGAATTTCTTAGGTTATAAAAATATAAAAGGGGAGAATTTTGTCAATTTTATACAGAAAAAACAGGTTGCCGAATTCAAATCAAAAATAAAACAACTAGGAATAGGAAATAAATTTATCTTTTTCCCAAAACTTCGTCTTGTAACTGCTGATAAAAAAATTGAATATTTTGATGCTGTAATAATTAATCATGAAGAAATAATATGTATTTATCTTATAAATGTAACAGACAGTTATGAAAAGGAAAAAGTGTTTAGAAAAATCCTTGAAGTTGCTCCTATAGGAATATTTTTACATATCAGACTAAAACCTATTTTTGCGAACTCAAAAGTTGCAGAGATTCTGGAAATTCCACAGGAAGAACTGGAAAACTTTAATGTTGAGAAACTTAAAGCTATTATTTATCCAAAAGATTGGCCAGTAATAGAAAATTATCTGGAAAAAAGGTTAAAGGGTGTAAAAGAAACAGCTGATTATATAGTGAGGATAAAAACTCCCAAAGGAAAAATCAAATGGGTGCATGTTGTTTCAGACACTATCTTTGTAAAAGGTATGCCTGCAGCTCTCGGTGCAGTTGAAGATGTAACGAAAAACATTTCTCTGGAAAATGCATACAGACTTTTATCTTCCATAAACAGAGCGATTATTAACACCTCCTCTGTTCATACGTTATTCAGACACCTTGTTGAGATTTTTGTTGATATAGGTAAGTTCAAACTTGCTGTTATTGAAAAAATTTCTCCTATCAGAGAAAGCATTCCAATAATGTATGAAGCTGATGAAGAAATTGCTGACAAAATAAATATAGAAAAACTTTCAGACAAAAATTTTATACAAAATGAACTTCCCGAAATTTTAGATCTGTATTTTGCCGTAAGTATCCCCATTGTCATCAAAGGAAAAACAGAATTTGCTTTATCTTTATACTCAGATATGCCTCAATTTACGAGTTTTAGAGAAAACGAAATATTTAGCGAGATTGCAGGGGATATCTCACTTGCTATTAGTTATATAAGAAAAGAACATGATTTATTCAAAAAAGAATACTTTGACGGTTTAACAGGAATTGGTAATAGAAAACTACTATTTAAAAAGTTAGATGAATTAATTTCTGAAAATCACCCATTTTATTTAATCCTTATTGATATATACAACTTCAAACATATAAATGAAGTTTATGGAGAAGAAACAGCAGATTTAATACTTAAACAATTTGTGGAAAATCTAAGAAAAGATATAACTGTCCACTTTATCTTTAGAAGTGGTTCAGATGAAGTTGCTATTATATATACAGGTGATGATATAGTTAACTTCCTAAATAAATTAAAATCTATCATCCAGACGCCAATCAATATAAAAGGTAATCTAATAAATCTTGATGTTAATATGGCTGTGGTTGAATATCCTAAAGATGCAAAATACAGGATGGAACTGATTCTGAAAGTTGAGAGAACACTTGAAATGGCAAAAAAAGAAGGTAGAAACACAATAAGATTCTTTAATGAAGAAGAGTATAAAAAAACAAGAAATTTTCTTTCTATGGAAGAAATTATAGAAAAAGCAATAAAAGAAGATCTATTTTTTATAAATCTTCAACCTATAGTTTCTTTTGCAACAGGAGAGGTTGTTGCAGCAGAAACTCTTATCAGACTGAAGGATGAAAACGGTAATTATATATCTCCTGCAGATTTTATACCTGTTGCTGAACAGACAGGTCAGATTGTTTTAATAGATGACCTTGTAATAAGAAAAGTAAGTAAAATCATATCCCAGTGGAAAAAGGAAAATCTGAAACCCGTTAAGATTTCTATTAATGTAACCCCATCAAATATCAAAAATTTAGTTGAAACATTTCACCATAAAAATCTCAATTACAATAACTCAGGATTTTCCCCAGAAGAGATAGAGAATCTGAAAAATTACGTAATTTTTGAACTGACAGAAAGGGAGTTTGTAGAGATAGCAGAAAATAAAAAAGAAATAGAAATTTTAAGGGAATTAGGATTTGAGATAGCTATAGATGATTTTGGAACAGGATACTCAAATCTGAACTATCTGGCAGAGACAGATATAGATTTTATAAAGATAGATATCTATTTTGTTAGAAATATGCTTTCCAATGAAAAAATATATAGATTGGTTAAATCTATAATAAATATTGCAAAAATATTTGATATCAAAACTATAGCTGAAGGTGTGGAAAATACAGAAGAATACACAGCCCTAAAAGAGCTGGGCTGCGATTTTTATCAGGGATACCATTTCTGTAAACCTGTTCTCCCTGAAGAGTTCAAAAAATATCTCAAAAAAGCCTAATCTTCCAGTGTTTTTATACTTTCTTTTAACATATCTAAGAAATAATTTAGCTCATCCTCAGATATAACAAGAGGAGGCATTATTACCATAACATCTCCAAGAGGTCTTACCCATATACCTCTTTTGAGCATTTCTTTTGCCACCTTAAAGCCTATTCTTTCTCCATAAGGGAAAGGTTCCATCTTTTCTTTGTCTTTTACCAGTTCAATACCAGCCATAAATCCGTATTGCCTAACATCCCCTACATGCTTCAATTCCCAGAACTCTTTTAACCTTTCTTCTAACAGCTTTATTTTAGGCTGAAGTTTTTTTAATGTTTGTTCTTCCTCAAATACTTCAAGGTTTGCTATAGCTACATTGCAGGCTATTGGGTTTCCTGTGTAAGTATGTCCGTGGTAAAAATGTTTCGCTTCTCCAAATTCTCCTAAAAAGGCATTGAATATCTCATCTGTTACAAGGGTGGCTGCAAGGGGAAGATATCCGCCTGTTATGCCTTTGCCAAGAGCCATTATATCCGGCTCAATTCCTTCCTTTTCGGAGGCAAACATATATCCAGACCTTCCAAAGCCTGTTGCAACCTCATCAACAATCATGAGAATGTTATACTCATCACATATTCTTCTGACTTCTTTTAAGTATCCCTTAGGGAAAGGAAGAATTCCTGCTGCTCCCTGCACTCCTGCCTCAAGGACAAATGCAGCTATCTCCTGATGATTTTTGAATATAAATTCTTCAACCTCTTCTATAAGAAGTTTTGTTGTGTCATATTCAAGGGCTTTTTCCCTCCCGACTTTTTTAACAGCCTCAAGATACGGAGAAGGCATTTTATAAACATCAAAAAGAAGAGGCTTATATTTTTCATGGAATATGTTTATACCACCTACAGAAACACTTCCTATAGTATCCCCGTGATAAGCTTCAGACAGAGTTACAAACTTATTTTTTTGTTTTTCCCCTTTGTTGTGCCAGTAGTGGTATGCAATCTTTATGGCAATTTCCATTGCCTCAGCACCATCTTCAGAGTAGAAAACCTTTGTAAGTTTAGGAGGAGTTATCTCCACAAGATTTTTGGCAAAGACTATTGCAGGGACATTAGAAGCACCAAGGGTGGTAAAATGAGCTATCTTTTGAACCTGCTCAATAACAGCCTGATTGAGTTTTGGATGGTTATGCCCATGAACATTACACCATAGAGAAGCAACACCGTCTAAATATTTATTCCCGTATATATCATATACATAAACACCTTCGCCCCTTTCAACAATAACATTTTCTTCTTCCCTGTAAACTTTCATCTGTGTAAATGGATGCCAGAAATACTCCTTATCCCACTCCTCAAGATATTTTCTGTTCAGCATGTTTCCTCCTGTATTGATAAATATTAATTTTTTCTGTGGACGAATTTAGTATCCTTAAATTATATTTAAAAACGAAGGAAGATGTTGTGCAATACTTAAATTACTAAGGATTTAGATGAACTTTATTAAAATTTATAAAAGAGAAATTCTATACGCTGTAATTATCTTTATTTTCCTTAGTTTTATAGGTGTTTTTATTTCTTACAAATTTTATATTCAGAGTGAGCAAAACTTTATAGATAGAGCATTAAAGACCAATAAATATATAATCCTATCTGAATTAAATTCCCTTACTGATATGTCAGATATTACTTATGACATAAGAATTAATCAACCTGATGTTCTACTTCTTATGTATATGGCCAATCATACCAAAGCTAAAAATACTTATCGGATACAGCTTTATAAAAAACTTTTGCCTGTGTATAAATCTTTAAAAAAACATGGCATTCGCCAACTACACTTTCACCTTCCTGGTTCCATAAGCTTTTTGAGATTTCATAAGCCTGATAAATACGAGGATTCCTTAGAAGGAATTAGATACACTATAGACCTTGTAAACAAAACTAAAAAAGTAGTTCGAGGATTTGAAGAGGGTAGAATATTTAATGGATTTCGGAATGTTTACCCGCTTTTTTATGAAAATGAGTTTATTGGAACCGTTGAAATATCTTTTTCTGCTGTTCCTGCAATAAAATCCTTAAACTATTTACATTTAGGATTTTATGGATTTCTAATCAGAAATGATTTGATTACCAAAAAAGTCTGGAAAGAAGAAAGAATACATTACATCCCTTCAAAAGCTATTCAGGAATATAGCTGGGATAAAAAAGTGTTATTTGCAATCTTAGGAAATAAAGACAAAATTAAAACTTTACGGCATCTTGAAACTATATTAAAAGGTAAATTGCCAAAAGTTATAAAAAAAGATATTGCATTAAGAATTTCATACAACGGAAAAGATTATCTTGCTTTCTTTATTCCTGTCAAAAATGTTAAAGGTGAATATGCTGCAGCTTTTGCCGGTTTTGTCCCAGAAGTATTTTTCAAAAAGAATCACCACAAATTCATATTTATGGGAATATCTGCTATAGGTTTCAACTTTTTTTTAGCCCTACTTATTTTTATACTACTTAAAAAAGATAAAGACTCTAAATTATCCCTTGAGAAAAAATCAATAGTAGACCCTTTAACAGGACTTTTGAATAGAAGGGGTTTCTATAAATTATCTGAGTCAATTGTTGCGGCTGCAGAAAGGAAAAACAGACCTGTTTCTCTTATGTTTGCAGATATTGACCATTTCAAACAGATTAATGATAAGCATGGACATCATATAGGGGATAGGATTCTAAAAGAATTTGCAAGAATATTACGTTCAAATTTAAGAAAAAGCGATATTATCTCCAGATGGGGAGGAGAAGAATTTTTAATTCTTTTAAATGATACAGACACCCAGCAGGCCAAAAAAGTTGCCGAAAAAATTAGAAAAATTGTTGAAGACTCTCAAACCTCCCCTAAATTTACTGTCAGCTTTGGAGTTACTCAGAAAAGAAAAGAAGAAAAATTAGATTCTGCTATTGAAAGAGCTGATAAGTTATTGTATAAGGCCAAAACAACAGGCAGAAATAAAGTAGTTTCAGACTGATTTTCTCTGAGCTTTCTCATACCTGAAAACCTTAAAAATAAACATACTGTAGTCAATTTATATAAGAAAAGGAGAGAAATATGATAAGGGAAGAAAATATTTATATGGTCATAAAAACGGAAAATGGAGAGAAAAGATTTGGCTGGGTTTTTTCAGAGGGTTATCCTAAGGGGGCTTCTGAATATTTCATCGCAACAGAGGAGATAATAAAGGATAAAGAAAATCCCTTAAAATATTTAAAAACAGTCAAATGGGCAATATATAGCGGGAAAACCGGAGAAAAATTAACACAGGATTTTGATTGGATTTCTCCGCTGGGGCTGGTAAAAGGGCAATCTCCATACTTCAGAGGAACATTAAATGGCAAAGATGCTTTATTTTCTCTGGAGGGACAAAAAACGGACTGGTTTGAAAAAATCAGGGATAGAGGAGCTTTAACAGGAGAAAGTAATTACTACTGGGGCAAGAAAAGTGGATATTTTGCCCTTTACGATATAATAACAGGAGAAAAGCTTACCGAAGATTTTAAATCCTCTGTTATAGCAGGGGCTTTGGTTGGAAAATCAGAAAACCTTATTGTAGGCAGCTACGGAGACGAAATATTTTTTATACTTGATATAAAAACAGGGGAAAAACTTACTCCGGATTTTGATGAGCATAAATTAATAGAAATATTAAAACATGGGGATTTAGAAAGAGCAGTAAAGGAGCTTAACAATGGAAAAAATACTTAAAGCTGCAGAGTTTGCCAATGAAGCCCATAAACACCAGAAAAGAAAATCAACAGACCTGCCTTATATAACACATCCTTTATCTGTGGGTCTGATACTGTCTAAATTCGGTGCAGAAGAGGATGAAATAATAGCAGGCTTGCTCCATGATGTTATAGAGGATACAGAATATACCTATGAAGATATCAAAAATGAATTTGGTCAAAAAATAGCGGATATTGTTCTTGAACTTTCTGAAGAAAAGGAACTTCCATGGGAAGAAAGGAAGAAAAAGCATATTGAACATCTAAAACAGGCTGATATTTCAACCAAAAGGGTTGCCCTTGCAGATAAACTGGCAAATCTATACAGCATAAAACACGAGCTTAAAGAACACGGAGAAAACCTGTGGAATAGGTTCAACAGAGGAAAAGAACAACAAAAATGGTATTATACCTCAATGGTTGAAGCCTGTGGCGGCGGTATAGAAGATGAAGTAATAAAAAAGCTTTATGAAGAGGCACAAAAGGTTTTAAAAGAAATATTTGCTGATTAACCGAAGCATACCTTACAGGTTTTATTCAGATGTGCCTCAAATTCTTCAGGGAATTTCTTCAAAGCATCTGCTATGGCGTTAGGAGCAGAAAAACCAAGTCCACATATAGAGTTTGCAGGTATATTTTTTGCAAGATGTTTTAAATATTCTAAATCTTTTTGTGTAGCAGTTCCTTCTTTTAGCTTTTTCATGATAACATGTTGCTCATAGGTTCCGACTCTACAAGGTGTGCACTTTCCACAGCTTTCATGATGAAAGAAGTTTGTTATTACAAGTAAGGCATCAATTATACAGTCATCCTCATCTAAAACTATTGTTGTTCCTGTTCCACCAAATCCTTTAGGAGAGTAGTCCATAGGTGTATCAAGTTCATCTGCAGAATACACTCCCAATGCACCGGCAAAAACGGCTTTAATCTTCTTGCCATCTTTTACGCCACCGGCCATTTCTATAAGCTCATTAAGGGTAATATCCATAGTAGATTCATAAACACCAGGTTTGTTTACCTTCCCGCTTACAGGGAATAATTTGGGGCCAAAAAATCCGGCAGGACCAATATTCATAAAATGTGCTTCATAGGTAACAATAATCGGGATATTGGATAATGTTTCCACATTATTAACAACTGTAGGTTTACCGTATAAACCAACCTGTGCAGGATAAGGAGGTCTTAGTCTTGGGTGACCTCTTTTTCCTTCCAGACTCTCAAGCAGTGCAGTTTCTTCACCGCAAATATATGCTCCTGCTCCTCTGTAAACCTTTATATCAAAGGAAAAATCAGTTCCGAGGATATTTTCACCTAAAAATCCATGCTCTTTTGCTTCCTGTATGGCATTTTCCAGTATGAGATATCCTGCAGGATATTCTCCTCTGATATATATGTATCCCTCTTTTGCACCAAGGGCATATCCGGCAATAATCATACCTTCTAAAAGCAGATGAGGGTCTCTTTCTATGATTATTCTATCTTTGAATGTTCCCGGTTCTGATTCATCTGCATTACAGACAAGATATCTTGGAGGAGGATTCATTAAAGCAAAACGCCATTTTCTACCTGTTGGGAAACCTGCACCACCTCTTCCCCTGAGGGTGCTTTCCTCAACCAGAACAACTATATCCTCCGGTGTAAATTTTGTGAGGGCTTTTTTTAATGCAGAGTATCCCCCTGTTGTTACATATTCCTCTATATCAACTGTCCTGTTTTCTTTTGCTCTTCTAAGCAGCAGGTTCAGATTACTTTCAACATGTATCTCAGGTAGTCTTGGAATTTTATCCCTTATACTCATTACTCATACCTGCCAAGGATTTCTTCTATCTGCTCTTCGGTTTTTATATTGCTTCCGTCATAAAGGTCATCATTTATTAAAAATGCAGGTGCAATACCGCAACTTCCTATACACTCAACTAATTCAATATACCATTTTCCGTCTGGACTACTTTTTCCTATATCTGCTCCGGTTTTCTTTTTTATCATCTCAAGGATATTCTGATATCTGGCAAGATGGCAGGGCAGATTCCTGCAGATTCTTATATGATTTCTTGCGTTCTTTTTATATCTGAACATATCGTAGAAGGTTACTATACCTTCTATATCTGCAAGGGGCACATGAAGATATTCTGATAGCTCTTCTATAGCCTGCTGGGGAATATCCCTATAAATATCAAGGATTTTATGCAGTGCTGGAATAATACACTGCTCCTTCAAAGGAAATCTTTCCCTGCACTTTTTTATCTCAGCAATAATCTGCTCATTTAAATATTTAAATTCCATTTACTACCCCGTTTATGAGACGTATGCACCTACTTCCACGTCTCCATCAACAGTTAACAGTCTTAATGTTTTATCATCTTTTGCAGCTAAAATCATTCCCTTTGATTCTATACCGAAAATCTTTCTCGGTTTAAGATTTGCAAAAACTATTATTTTTTTGCCTATAAGCTCCTCAGGTTTATAATACTGTGCTATTCCTGAAACTATTGTTCTTTTTTCATCCCCAAGGTCAACTGTAAGCTTGAGCAGTTTATCTGCCTTTTCTACTTTCTCTGCTTCTAAAACCTGCCCAACTCTGAATTTTAGTTTTGCAAAGTCTTCTATTGTTACAATTCCTTCTTCCTGTTTTTGTTCTTCCTTTTTCTCTTCCACCTTTTCCTCCTCTTTAAGTTCAATTCTTGGGAACAATGGTTTTATTTTCTTTTTGACTTTTGTATTTTCCGGAAAACTAAATGGTTCTGGCTTTTCCGGTAATTTTTCAAGCCCAAGATACTCAAGGGCAGTTTTCATCTTTTGGGGCATAAATGGGGTAAGTAAATAGGTAATCAGCATAAGCCCATCTGCCAACGTATAAAGTGTAGTTTTCAGATAAGGGTCATTATTTTTATTTAATGCCCATGGCTCAGTTTTGACTATGTATTTATTCAAGAAATCAATAAACTCCCATACAATCTCCAGAGCCCTGTTAAAGCCCAGATTTGATAATTCCTTATCAAACTGTTCAATGGTATGTAAATAAAGCTCTTTGTATTCCTTTTCCAGCTGTGTATGTTTGTCAGAGCATTCAACAACGCCTTTATTGAATTTATTAATCATAGAGAGTGTTCTTGAAAATAGATTTCCGAGGTCATTGGCAAGGTCTGAGTTTATCCTTCCTATAACTGCCTTTTTGGAAAAGTCTCCATCTAATCCAAAAGGCACTTCTCTTAGGAGAAAATATCTAAGCTCATCTACGCCATATTCTTTTGCTGCTTGGAAAGGATCAACCACATTTCCAAGGGATTTTGACATCTTATGCCCTTCAACAGTCCACCAGCCGTGTGCAAAAACCTTTTTCGGCACTTCCAGTCCTGCACTCATTAAGAATGCAGGCCAGTAAACTGCATGGAAACGGAGAATATCTTTGCCAACTATATGGACATCTGCAGGCCAAAAGGTTTTAAACATTTCTGAATCAGTGTCAGGATAGCCAAGGGCAGATATATAGTTTGTAAGGGCATCAAACCAGACATATATGGTATGGCTTTCATCAAATGGAACAGGAATTCCCCATTTTACCCTGCTTCTTGGTCTTGATACAGATAAATCCTTTAATCCCTGTTTTACAAAGGCAATAACTTCATTTCTCCTGTAATCAGGCTGTATAAACTCAGGATATTTTTCATACAGCTCTAATAGTTTATTCTGATATTTTGAAAGCCTGAAAAAATAACTTTCTTCCTTAACCTTTTCGCATTTTTTCATATGGATTGGGCATTTGTAGTCATACTCTTTTATCTCCGTTTCTGTTTTAAACTCTTCACAGCCTACACAATACCAGCTTTCATACTCAGACAGGTATATATCTCCATTTTCGTAGCACTTTTGGAATATATGCTGGACTGCTTTTATATGGTCTGGGTCGGTTGTTCTAATAAATCTATCATAGGATATGTTTAAAACTTTCCATAGTTCCTTGAATTTTAAATGGGTTTTATCTGCCAGTTCTTTGGGTGTTATTCCTTTTTCTTCTGCAGATTTTTGTATCTTTAAGCCGTGTTCATCTGTTCCTGTCAGGAAAAATGTTTTATTTCCTTTTTGTCTGTTATACCGCGCAAGCACATCAGCAGCGATTGTTGTATATGCATGTCCAAGATGTGGAACATCATTTACATAATATATAGGTGTAGTTACATAAAATTTCTGCTGTCCCATTTACAACCTCATTTTGTTTATTATAAGCAGTATTAAATTATATAACTGTTTAAATTTTTCCGAAAATGAATATTATTAAAATAAAAACTACTATGTATGAAAATGAAACAAAAACAGGAAAATAGATATTTAAAATATAACCAGTTCCTTGAAAAGAGGGCAGGGATAAAAAGTTATGGTCAGAAGGTTGTATTAGTTTTAATTTTATTATTTTTTATCTCATTTATTGCTGCTGCCGCAATATTAACAGTTATAAACATTCAGGATGAAATTCAAAGAATTAAAATAAGCCTTGAAAAAACAATTAATATAGAAAAAAAGTTGATTAAGAAGGAACTGGAAACAATAGAAAATAATGCTAAAGTTTTTATATCAACCTATGAAAAGAAAAAGAATTCTACAAACACAAATATTGATTTCAATATACTAAAAAAGTCCCATATATACAGTATTTACAATAATGTTGAACACTATACAATTGGAAGAAAAATTCCAATTTCCTCTGTAGAATTACTCCAATACTCAGATGACAAATATATTCTGCTTACAGACTATCTCATAATAAATATGCAAAATATGTATTATGTATTTGTTAATAAATCTGCTTTTGATTATATCTTATCTCCTCAAAATTCGCCCTTAAGTGATTATGACCCTGTTTTTGTTTTAAAAAACTCACCTAAAACTTTCAGTTCCTTTATATGTTCTTCTTCCAAGTTTGAAAATAGCAACTTTTACATAATTGGATGTGTGGATAAGTCAACTGTCATATACGGCAAAATTATTTCCACCGTATTTGGTAGTATTGTTGTATTTTCCGTGTTTTTCTTACTTTCTTTGTCTTTTTATACTTTTTTCTTCAAAAAAATTCTTCTCTATCCTATTAACCATTTGAGGAAAAATGTTCAATATATGAGTGATAAAGGTCTGGAAAAAGTAACATTTGACCTTCATAAATACGGAGATGATGAATTTGCCAAAATATCCCAGGTTCTTGAAGCAACAAGGCAAAAAATACTTAAACATCAAAAAGGTATGAACTTAGTTTTGACTACAACTGCAAAAATGATATCTATGACAAACGATATACATAACTTTGCTTTATTTGCTATAAATAGCCTTGACGAGCTTCTAAATGCAGAAGGAAGTGTTTTATGCCTATATTCAAAATTAGAAGACCATTGTTCAATACTTGTTCATTCAGACAATTATTTACTTAATAAAATCCCATTTAATCTGGAAGAAAAAGAGTTCAAAAAATTACAAAAAACTCACCATGCAAATAATATAATCCTTGACAAAAACGGGGATAGATACATAGCCTCAATAAAAAAAGAAGTTAATGATGAATATTCCCTTTATATAGTTATCTTTAAACGAGGAGAAAGACTATCGGAGGAGGAACTTAAATATACTGATATGATTTTATCCCATCTGGTATATAGCATAAATCTGCTAAACCTTGCAACCTATGACCCGCTTACCAGACTTTATAACAGAAGGGCAATTGTTGAATATGCAGAAAAAGAAGTTGAGAGGGCAAAAAGATATAATCATGATTTTAGCATTATATTACTGGATATAGATGATTTTAAAGGAATAAATGATACTTATGGTCACACCATGGGAGATATTGTTTTAAAACAAGTAGCAGAAATTATTCAGGAAGAAACAAGAGATGTAGATAAGGTAGGGAGATATGGTGGAGAAGAGTTTATTATTGTATTACCTGAAACAGAAACAGAAAGTGCCTTGAGACTTGCAGAAAGAATTAGAAAGAAAATATCAGAGAAAGAATTCAAAATAGGTGATTATAAGATATCAATCACAATAAGTG
Organism: Persephonella sp.; assembly: GCF_027023985.1. Taxonomy (NCBI): domain Bacteria; kingdom Pseudomonadati; phylum Aquificota; class Aquificia; order Aquificales; family Hydrogenothermaceae; genus Persephonella; species Persephonella sp. Next base: position 31,860 of record NZ_JALVTW010000025.1, read on the forward strand.
CAGGTGTTGCAGGCCTTGGTATACACGGAGAAACATTTGAGGAAATCTTACAGGCTGCAGATCTTGCACTTTATCAAGCCAAGAAAAACGGTAAAAATCAGGTTGTTATGCTTGGTAAAGAAGAAATTTCACAGATACTTGAGGAAGAATTTGAAAGTAAAAATTTCCTTCTTGATGCAATCTCAGAAGACAGGGTTATACCTTACTTTCAACCTATTGTTGATTTAAATACATTTGAAATAGTTGGATATGAAGTTCTCGCAAGGATAAAAGAAGGTGATAGAGTAATTCCAGCTTACAAATTTATAACAACAGCAATTAAGTTTGGAATTGTTTTAAAAATAGATGAGATAATTCAAAGAAAAACTGTGGAATTTTTATTAAAAAGTGAGAAAGTTCCTCAAATGATATTTTTCAACTTATCAAGGCCGTATATTCAGGATATATACCATATTTCCCAGTTCGTTGAGCTTCTTGAAAAGAATAATATTCCTAAAGAGAACATTGTTCTGGAAATAACAGAAGAAGAAGCAATCAGTGAAATCACAATAGTTAAAGAGGCCATCAGAATTGCAAAATCAAAAGGAATCAGATTTGCCCTTGATGATTTTGGAGTGGGCTATTCAACCTTTTCTTATATAAAGCATTTTGATATTGATATAATTAAACTTGATGGTTCTCTTGTAAAAAATATTCACAAAGACAATGATAATCAGATTATTGTCGGTGGAATAGCCTATATATGTCGAGAAAAAGGAATAAAACTCCTTGCAGAAATGGTAGAAACAGAAGAAGAAGTGAAAATACTAAGGGAGCTTGGCGTATCCTATGCACAGGGATATATTTTTGGAAAGCCGCAGGATAATTTTATAGAAAATATAATGGAGGAATTATAATGGGAATTAAGTTTGGGACTGATGGATGGAGAGCAGTTATCGCAAAGGATTTCACATTTGATAATCTTCTTAAAGTAGCACAGGCACATGCAGACCATCTCAAAGAAAAAAATGGAAAAAAAGTAGTAGTAGGATACGACACCAGATTTATGTCAGAAAATTTTGCTGCAGCAGTTGCTGAAGTTTTTTCATCAAACGGTTTTGAGGTTATACTATCCTCCACTTTTTGCTCTACCCCTGCACTTTCACTGGCAGCAAGGGATTTTGATGCAGATGAAGGAGTAATGATAACAGCCTCCCATAATACATACGAATACAACGGATACAAAATTAAAGGAGGATACGGAGGTCCTGCAACTCCGGAAATAATCAGCAGTGTTGAAGAAAAATTAGGTAATACATCTCCTAAAACAGGCACTACAAAATGGGAGGAAATGGATTTTAACAGTTATTACATAAAAACATTAAAAAAATATCTTACCCCCGGTGTATTTAATCAAAAGCCTGAAAAGGTAATCCACGACCCTATGCACGGTGCAACAATAGGACTGCTAAATAGAATACTTGAGGATACCCTCATTGATGTTGTTGAGATAAACCATTTCAGGGATGCATTTTTTGGTTTTAAACATCCTGAGCCTGTGGAAAAAAACCTACCTCTTTTAAGGGGAAAAACCGTCGCTGAAGAAGCAGTAGCAGGTATTGCAAATGATGGAGATGGAGATAGGGTTGGTGTAGTAGATGAAGCAGGGGAATTTATAAGCACCCAGATAGTATTTGCCCTTTTACTTCTCCACACAATAAGAAACAAGAAGACAGAAGGAGCAATAGCAAAAACAGTATCAACAACATATCTGGTTGATAGGATAGCAAAAAAAGAAGGAAGAAAGTTATACAAAACCCCTGTAGGTTTCAAATACATTGCAGATTTATTCCTGAAGGAAAAAATAGCTTTTGGCGGTGAAGAATCAGGAGGCTACGGATTTGGTTTTCATATTCCTGAAAGGGATGGGTTATTATCCGGGTTGATGATTCTGGAAATGATTCATCTTCACGGAAAATCTCTTACACAGCTTGTTGAGGATTTATTCTCAGAATTTGGAACAGCATATTACAAAAGACTTGACCTCAAAGTAGAAGGAGATCAGGGAAGAGTTCTTATTGAAAAACTGAAAAAAGAGCCTCTAAAAGAAATAGCAGGATTTAAAGTAAAAGAAACTGACCTGACAGATGGAGTCAAATTTATATTTGAAAATGACGGCTGGGTATTATTCAGAGCTTCCGGAACGGAGCCTGTCCTTAGAATTTATGTTGAGATGCCAGAAAAATCAGAAGTTGATATGATATTAGAAGAAAGTAAAAAACTGATTGGAGGATAAACGGTGGAAGAGCTGGTTTTTCATCCTTATGATGTAAGAATGTCTGAAGAAGGGGAAATAATTGCTATAGTTGAACCTGACGAGTACCTTAAAGAAATGATAGAAAACAAGGAAACATGCTGGGAAGTGGATATAGATGTGGATTACGATGAGGAAGAACACGAACCATACCTGCTTGTAACACTTCTGAAAGATAAAGGCCAGATATCTATGGCTTTTCCCTATGGAGAAGCATGGGAAGCTTTATCAGAAAAGGGAGTAATATCTGTAGTTCTTCTTACACAGTTTGACCTTGACCACGGAGATACATCAGATGCAATTTCTATAACTGTTGAAATAGACGGCTTCCTCAAAGGTTATATAGCAGGTGCAATGAGAATGTGGGAAGCTGTAAGCGAAGAGATTGAGGAAGAATGAAACTTAATTACAGCAGAAAAGTTCATTTTTATGAGACAGATGCACAGGGGGTAGTTCACCATTCAAACTATCCCCGTTATTTTGAAGAGGCAAGAGGATATTTTTTAGAGGAACTGGGGTACCCTTATCACAAAGTAAGAGAAGAACTAAATATAGATATAGTTCTTGTTGAGCTTTCTGTTAAATACAAAAATCCATTAAGATATGGTGATATTTTTAATATAGAGTTCTGGATTTCACATATGGACAGATTTTTCTTTGATTTTGATTATGTGGTGACAGCAAATCAGACTCAAATTGCAACAGGAAAAACAAAACATGTTTGTATAGACAGATTTTCCAGAAAATTAGTTTCTGTCCCAGAGGTGCTTAGAAAAGGCTATGGAGAAAAATAAGATAGTATCCTCAGTTTCAGATCTTTTATCAGGCTATCAATGGGAGATATACATATCCTCGGTTCAGACTTTAAAGGTCGTTTCCGGCAATTTATCTATGGAAAGCCTGACAAAATCAAAAGAGACAGGGGTAGGAATCCGGATTAAAAAAGGAGAAAAAACCGGATTTTTTTATATATCAAATCCGACAGAAGAAAAAATTAATAAAGCAGTTCAAAAGGCTATACAGTCCATTGAGATATCCGAAGATGACCCTTATATCCAATTTTCAAGCCCTACTGACAATCCTGTAAATCCAGAAATATACGATAAATATTTTGCAGAAAATTTATCTGATGCTGAAAAATCTCAGATTGCACTGGAATTTGAAGAAAAAATAAGGTCAAAGGATAGCAGAATAACCAATATTAGAAATTGCAGTTTTATTGAAAAAATATCTGAATATACTCTGATAAATAGTAATGGAGTAGAAATTTCTGAAAAATCCACAGCATACACAATTATGGCAGCAGCCATAGCAACAGGGGAAAAAGATAGCCAGATTGCATGGGGATTTGACTCTTCCAGGTTTCTGTCTGATTTAAATGTAGATAAAACTGCAGAAGAGATGGTTCATAATGCTGTTTCTCTACTGGGAGCAAAGCCTATTCCTTCACAGGTAATACCTGCTTTATTTCCTCCTTATGCATTTACACAGATTTTGGAAGCCTTTTTCCCTGTTTTTTCTGGGGAAAGTCTTATCACAGGAAAAACTTATCTAAAGGATAAACTACAGGAAAAAATAGCACCTGATTTTTTAACATTGATAGACAGCGGATTACTTAGCAGAAAAGTAGGTTCCAGAAAATTTGATGATGAAGGAACTCCAACCCAGAGCACAGAGATAATCAAAAATGGAGTATTCCAGACATTTCTACATAGCATATACACAGCAAATAAAACTTCATCTACACCAACAGGTAACGGATTTAGGAATTCTTTTAAAGATACCCCATCGGTTCAGCCTTCAAACTTTTACCTATCAAATGGCAGTCAACCTGTAAAACCAGAAGGAAAATACTTTAAAGTAATAGAAATGATGGGGCTTCATACAGCAAACCCTGTTACAGGTGATTTTTCCGTAGGAGCAACAGGATTGCTTATTCAGGATGGGTATGAATATCCTGTAAGCGGAATAACCATATCAGGTAACTTTTTTGAGCTGCTTGGAAATATAGTCCAGATAGGTAATGACCTGAAATTCTACGGAAGATTTGGAAGCCCTTCTGTATTTGTTTCCAGAATAAATATTGGAGGAGATTAAATGGTGCCCAGGGCGGGAGTCGAACCCGCACGCCCGTTAAGGGCACTGTCCCCTCAAGACAGCGCGTCTGCCAATTCCGCCACCTGGGCAATTGAGGATAATATTATAAGCAAAAGGAGGGTCTTTTGCAAGTAGTTTTTTTAGCTGAAGGTGCAGACCTTGATGCACTTTCTACAGCTTACGGAATAACGCTTTTATACCCTGAAACAAAGATTTTGCTTCCGGGAGCTTTATCCTCAGGGGTTAGACTGGTTTTAAAACATTTTGAAAAACTATTTAAAAATAAACTAATTAAAAAAGAAGAACTATCCCAAATTGACACACTATTTCTGGCAGATACCAATAACTATAAAAAAGCAATAAAAGAATTAAAGGGGTATGTATCCCAAGAAACAAAAATAATCATATTTGACCATCATCCTGTAAGGATAAAAATCCCTTATAAAATAGAAAAACATATAAAAAAAACAGGTGCTGCAACCACAATAGTGGTAAATAAAATAAAAAAACAAAAAATCCCTATATCTCCTGATGAAGCAACATTACTTGCCCTTGGTATCTATGAAGACACAGGTAGTTTCCTTTATGAGATAACAACACCACAGGATTTGAGGGCAGCATCTTATTTGATATCAAAGGGGGCAGACATTAATTTGATAAAAAATATAATTGAGGAAAAAATAGATATTCAGGAGATAGAAATAATCCACCAGATAGTTGATAATATTCAAAATTTCTATCTTAAAGACAAAAAAATCGTATTTTCCACAGCTTATAGCAGCCAGTATATACCTGATATATCTTCATACCTTCATATGATTAAACCACTGCAGGAAGCAGATGCCTTTTTTATCCTGATTACAGAAAAAACCAAAACAAGTATAATAGCCCGTTCAAAAACTCCTGAAATAGATGTAGGAAAAATAATGTCCTTTTTAGGCGGTGGAGGACATTACACGACTGCCAGTGCTACAGTAAAAGGTCTGACTGTTCAGGAAATAAAAAATTACATAGAAATGGTGCTTATAGGAGAAACCCATAGAAACAGAAAAATAAAAGAATTTATGTCAAACCAGATAATTACCGTTAATAAAAATCAAAAGCTTTCCCAGATTAAAGACCTTCTTGACAAAGCACCTTTGCTCTTTGTTGTAAATAAAAACGGAAAATTTGAAGGAATAGTAATAACGAAGGTTTTAAAGGAAAGCCTGAAACACGGTCTATTGGAAGCAAAAGTAGAAAACTTTATCATTGATAGTGTAATCACATTTGAACCTGAAACAACACTAATTGAAGCAGAAAAACAAATTATGAACTCTTCTCAGGAATATTTCCCTGTTTTAAAAAAAGGTAAGCCTGTAGGAATAATAAACAGAACATATATAATCAAGATTTTACACGGACAGGTATTTGATACAGAAAAGGATATTTTCATATCACGGGAGAGGATTAAACCTCGTTATCTAAATTATGAAAACCGCCTGAGAAATTATCTACCTGAAGATATAATCTCCCATCTTGAAAAAATCGGAAAAATATCAAAACAGCTTGGATATAACACATATCTGGTAGGAGGGATAGTCAGGGATATTATCTTAGGTAAGAAAAGCCTTGATATAGACCTAATTGTTGAGGGAGATGCGATACATCTTGCCAGAGAATATGCAAAAAGTGAAAAACTGCCTGTTCATACCTTTGATGAATTTATGACAGCCCAGATAACCTTAAAAAATGGCCAGAAAATAGACTTGGCAACAGCCAGAAAAGAGATTTATACCCATCCGGGAGCATACCCAAAGGTAGAAAAAGCAACCATAAAAGAAGACCTTTACCGGAGGGATTTTACAATAAACACCCTTGCAATAGAGATCACAGAAGGCCGTTTTGGAACACTGATAGATTATTTTAATGGCATAAAGGATATAAAGGACAAAGTAATCAGAATTCTACACCAGCTAAGTTTCGTTGAAGACCCTATCAGGATACTAAGGGCACTTAGATTTGCAGGAAGGCTTGGCTTTAGACTGGGGAAACACACAGAAAAACTGCTTAAACTATCTGTTGATGAGAATATGCTTGAATTTGCCCCGACAGGCAGGGTAAACCTTGAGTTTACTTATACATTTAACGAGGAAAAAGTGGTTGATATCCTTATGCTTATGAACAAATACAAAGTTCTCCACAGCCTTATTCCTGAATTTTATATGGATGAAAAAAGGGAAGAAATAATCAGCAGAGTCAGAGACACAATTATCTCATTTGAGATGTTTCTTGATATAAAAATAGACAGGGTTTCAAACTATCTCCTTTCCCTTTTATACCATTTGCCATTTGAGATTTCTTACAAATTCCTTGAAAAATATCATTTTGAAAAAAGTAAAAAATTCTTTGAGGAATATTTTGATGTAAAAGACAAATTCAAAAAAATCCCTGAAAAAAATTCGGAGCTATACAAAAAAATAAAATTTATCAGCAAAGATTTACTTGTCTTTATATGTGCCAGCAGCGATATTGAACTTTCTGAAAGAATTATAAAAGTTCTGAAAAAAGAGGAAGAAAAAAAACTGCTTATATCAGGGAAAGACCTGCAGGAGCTGGGCATTAAGCCATCTCCCATATACAAAGTCATAATTGATGATGTGTTTAAAAAATATCTAGATGAAGAGATAAAAACAAAAAAAGAAGCTATTGAATACATAAAATCCAGATACAGAGAGGAGATAAAATGATTTTCCTGAGTTTGATTGCCGCTGTTGTCCTTTCTATAGGGCAGGTTCCCCCTGTTGTCCATCTGGACGGAAAAATAGGAGGCAAAGTTGACGGAAAACCATTTTCCACAGAAATGATAAAAGGAAAGGTCTATCTGGTTTTATATGTTGACCCTGATAAAAGAGACCTGAATGAAGATTTTGCTGAGGCTTTAAAAAAACAGCATTTTGACCACTCAAAATTCGGTTCAATAGCAATCATAAATATGAAGGCAACATGGCTGCCAAACTTTGTGCTGGAAAGCATCCTAAAGAAAAAGCAGAAAAAATATCCCCATACTATTTATGTAAAGGATTACGATAAGGTTTTTGTCAAAAAATGGGGTTTAAAGGATGAAGATTACAACGTGCTACTTTTTGATAAAAGCGGCAAATTGTTGTTTTACAAGTCTGGAAAGCTAACTCCGGAAGATACCCAGAAGGTCATTCAGCTTATAAAACAGAATCTATGATTTATTTCAGTTATTCCCTTTTTTCTCAAGCATAAAATAAGGAAAAGAGGTAATGACCATGAAGATATGCACTTTTAATGTGAACTCTATACGGACAAGAAAAGATCTGATAATCCGTTGGCTTATAGAAAAGGAAAAGGATATAGATATCCTATGTTTTCAGGAAATAAAGGTTGAAGATGACAAATTTCCCTATGAAGATTTTGAAAAGCTTGGATACAAGGCTGTAGTTTATGGTCAAAAAGGATATAACGGTGTTGCAACCCTTTCCAGAAAGGATTTTGTTGAAATTAAAAAAGGTCTTGGGGATGAATACTTTGACCAGCAAAAAAGAATTTTATCTACAAAGATAGGAGATATCTGGGTCATAAATGTGTATGCTCCCCACGGAGATTTAAGAGGCGGAGATAAATACTATTACAAGCTTGACTGGTATAAAAGGTTCAGGCAGTTTTTGGATGAAAACTTTTCACCTGAAGATAAAATAATAGCCCTCGGAGATTTTAATGTTGCCATTGAAGATATAGATGTTTACGACCCGGAGCTACTTGCTGACACCATCGGCACAATGCCGGAAGAAAGGGAATCCTTCAAAAATATCCTTGATTTTGGTTTTGTTGATACTTTCAGATATCTGTATCCAGACAAACAGCAGTTTACATGGTGGGATTATATCGGCGGTGCTATCTGGAAAAATGAAGGAATGAGAATAGATTACATTCTTGCCACAAAACCACTAATTCCACATCTGAAAGATGTTTATGTTGATTTATGGCCAAGGAGAAGAAGGACACCAAAACCATCAGACCACGCACCTGTAATAGCAATATTTGAGGTTTAATATGGATTTATTATTGGAAGGTTATAATCAGGACTTAAAAAGACTTGAGGAAGAAATAGATAAATATTATCAGGAATATCTGACCCTTAATCAGGTTTTTATTTCAGATAAGAAGGATTACGAGCAAATTCTGCTTAACTACGGCACAGAAGAGCTAAAATTTACCCTTGGCTTTCTTACAAGTATTTATAAAAATATCCAGCAAAAAAAATATGCGGTTATAGACAGTATTTTTGATACCATTGAGCATTCCGGAGAATTTGAACTATCAATATTTTACGGAAATCGTATTTTAGAAAAGTTCAAAGGTCAGGATGCAGATGAGTATTTAATTAGACTCTATACCCTAAAAAGAATGCTTAACGCCCTATTGATCCTTGATGACAGACTGGAATTTTTAAAATATCTAATTGAGTTCATAAAAACCTCAAAGGAGTTTTTCAGTTCATACAGTAAACTCCTCAAAGAAAACTACCGTAATGCAATGGATTTTTATCAATTTATCTATGTTTATTATTTGAAATTCCATTCTGATGACGAACAAGCCCTTGGTTCACTTATAAAAAGCTACAATATAAAAAAACTGATGATAGAAAATCAGCTTTTACCTTATCCAAAAGAAAACAATATTTTACAAATTATAAATATAGTCGGCAGCTATCTGCAGATAGAGGATTCTTTCGTTGCACTCGTTATGGACATTGATGATTATATAAAGGAATTTGTAAAGCAGATAAAGGATTTAAAAGAGTTTTCTAAAAAAAGCCCTTCTATTCTGGAATTATACATGCAGCAGCCATTTAAAAAATATATCAACCAGTTTTTAACAAATATATACATAATGGGTTTTGAGGAAGAATACCATCAGGTCAGCCAGATTTTTCCTGAGATTATAACAATAGACCATAAGCTTATAGTTGAGATAAACGAAATCCTTATGAAAGACCCGTTCAAAGAGAAAAAACTTTTATCCCTCAAGGAAGAGATTGAAAGGGCATTTAATAATCTGTCCTCTGAAAAAAAGGAAAGCGTGCTTTATGTTTATTACAATGCTTTAATTTCTGTATTTTATGAAAATCCTGAATTTTTGGAAAAAATAAAAAAAGAAATAGAAGAATACAAATCAAAACTAAGAAATGCTTACAGCCTTGATGTTCCATTGTTCAGGATTCTGGGAGTTCAAGGAGAAAAAGAAAAGGCAAAACAGCTTGCAAATCAGGTAAGGGAACAGGCAGTTATCGCAGGTAAAAAATTTCTTGTCAATGCAATAGATGACTATATAAAAACAGAACTGGATGTATGAACAAGCTTTCCAATTGACACCTTAAATCTTTTTATTTAAATTAAATGACTGATGAGTCAGTCAACAAAAGAAAAGCTTATAAACTCGGCAATACAGATATTTTCCCAGAAGGGATTTTATAACACCAAAATATCCGATATAGTCCAGAATGCCGGACTGGCACAGGGCACATTTTATATATACTTCAAAAGCAAAGAAGATATTTTTATGCATATAGTCCTGATGATAGTTGACCAGATAAACCAGACCATTGAGAAATATTCCTCGCACAAAGATATTCCGGAAAAGGTTATGAAACTCTTTGCAAGGGAGATTTTTGCCCTTCTTTACCAGTATAAACAGATAGCTTATATATTTTTCTTCCAAATAATATGTGTAAATGAAGAATTTCAGAAGATATACTTTGAGACATCAAGGAAAATCTTTGAGTTTTATAAAAAGAACCTTCAAGAGTTTCCGGATAATGAAATTAGAGCAGATATCCTTATTGGTTATGGTAAAAGACTAACAGAGGTTGAACTTCTAATAAACAATCTTAGCTATGAAGAAATCATACAAAAATTTGATAAGGCAATAGAAATAATAACAGGAGCCTGATATGAAAAGGTTATTATTTGCACTTATTCCTATGCTTGCTTACGGGCTAACTATAGATGAAGCAGTAGAAAAAGCAATAAAACAGAACCTTGAGATAAAACAGCAAAGGGTAGAGCTAAAAAAAGCAAAAATCCAGTTAAAAGAGGATTACAACCTGTGGGCACCTGAATTTTTTCTGAATTTTTCTTACACAACCTATAAAGATACTCCTTATACAAAAATTCCTTACGGAGTTTTACCTTTCCCCCTGTCATTTAAACAGGTAGACAAAGATTTTAAAAACTTCTCTGCAGGGATAAACTTCCCTATTTTTACAGGATTTGCACGGCCTAACAAGATTTCTATCTCAAAGCTTGAGATTAAATCTAACAGAGAGTTATTAAAAGAAACCATTAATCAGATAACCGCTAAGACAAAAACAGCTTATCTTGATGCCCTTATGGCACAGGCAATTGTTGAAGTTTATAAAAAACAGCTCGAAGCTGTGAAAAAGCACCTATACCGTGTAAAAGAGTTCTATAAAGAAGGTCTGGTAACAAAGGTTGATATTCTTCAAACACAGGTGAAACTGTCAGAGATAAAAAGGAACCTGAGAAAAGCAGAAGGAGACCTGAAAATAGCAAAAGCAAGACTGAAAAAGATTTTAAATGAAAATATAAATGATGATATAGAGCTGCAGCCGGTAAAAATAAAAATACCAGAAAATTTAAACCTTCAAGCTTTATACAACTTAGCCTTGAGAAACAGAAATATAATCAGGTCTGTTAGATTAAAAGAAAAAGAAATGGAAAAACTTGAGAAAATTAGACTATCCTCATTTTTTCCTAAAGTGGCAGCACAAGCTTATTATTTTTACACAGACCAGTATCCATATTTAGACCCAAAGGATAATTATGCATTATCAATAGGTCTTCAATGGAAATTTCAAGGTATAAAGCCTTATTACTCAGCACTGAAAACAAAACTTGAGGCAAAAAAGGTAAGACTTCAGTTAAAACAGCTAAAAAACAATATAAAACTTGAGGTAAAAGCTACTTATGAAAACTTCCAGACAGCAAAAGAAAATCTAAAGGTGGCAGAAGACACCCTTGCAGAAGCAGAGGAATATTACAGAATGGTGGTTGAGCAGTTTAAAAATCAGCTTGCTTCCACAACCGATGTTCTGGATGCTGAAAGTATGCTTACATCTGCCAGAAAAGGCAGAGAAATCTCTTACTACCAATTTATAAAAGCATTTGTTGAACTGGAAAAGGCTGTAGGGGGAAGGATAAATGCGCAATAAGATAGGATTAATCATAATTGTTGCTTTGATTGTGGTTTTTGCCTTTGTGGCATTTAAATGGATAAAACACAGGATTGATTATGCCGTTACAGATGCAGTTTTTGTTGAGAGTGACCAGATGGCTAATCTCTCTTTTTACAGGGCACAGGGAAAAATTATAAAACTGTATAAAAATGAAGGGGATACTGTTAAAAAAGGAGAGGTTATTGCCGAGATAGACCCTACAGACTATATAACAAAGCTAAAACAGGTAAAACATCAGATACAAGCCCTTCAGGCAAAAAAAGCGTCCCTTGAGGAAAAACTGAAAAAAACCACACAAAAAGTTTCAATAAAAGAAAAAACAGCTTATTTAACAAAAGAGCAGGTAAAAACTTCAATAAAAGCCCTTGAACATCAGCTAAAACAGATAAAAGCAAAAATTCAGCTTGTTAAAAGAGACGTTGAAAGATTTGAAAGACTGGCAAAAAAAGAGTTAATCCCCCATAGAAAATATGAAGAAGCCCAGACACAGCTTAAGATATTAATCCAGCAGAAAAAAGCCACTCTTCAGCAGATAGAGAGTCTGAAACTTAATCTTAAAAAAGCACAGGAAAGTATAAAACTGGCAGAGGCGGAAAAGCTAAGTATTCCTGAAATAAAGAAAAATATAGAAAGTCTACAAAATAAAATTCTGGCATTACAGCAGCAGAAGAAGGATTTAGAAAATTTAATCTCATATACAAAGTTAATTTCACCATACAACGGAAAAATAGCCAAAAAGTTTGTTAGCGAAGGAGAAGTAGTTCCTGCAGGGAAACCGATTTATGCTATTGTTCCGGACAACACCCTTTATATCCTTGTTTTACTTGAAGAAACAAAACTGAAAGGTGTAAAAATAGGCAGCAAAGCAATAATACATATTGATGCTTATCCGGACAAGGAATACAAAGGAGAAGTCTTTGAGATAAATCCTGCAACGGCAGCAAAATTTGCTTTAGTTCCAAGGGATGTAACTGCCGGAGAGTTTACAAAAGTAGCCCAGAGGATACCTGTAAAAATAAAAATTACAGAAGGGGATTTATCTGTCCTGAAAGTTGGTCTTGGCGGAAAAGTAGAAATAAAAAGGGAAAAATAAATTGAACACAGATACACCTATTTATCAGCAGATATCAGTCTGGGAAAGAACGCTTATAACGATAATAGTAATGCTTGGGGCTTTTATGGCTATTCTGGATACAACCATTGTTGATATTATTGTTCCAAAAATCACAGCCCCTTTAAAAACTGACCTTTACGGTGCCCAATGGGTTATCACAGCATATATGATAGCCTCTGCCACTATGCTGATACTGGCTGAATGGCTAGACAAAAATTTTGGTCTGAGAAAAATCTATATATTCGGGGTTTTCCTGTTTGCTATTTCTTCTTTTGCCTGTGGTATATCAGACAGTCTTGAAACTATGGTGGCTGCAAGGGTTTTTCAAGGGATGGGAGAAGCCTTTATTATGGCAACGGCACAGGCAATTTTATTCTCCGTTTATCCTCCTGAGAAAAAAGGTCTGGCAATGGGGATTTTCGGGCTTGGTGTTAGTTTTGCCCCTTCTATAGGTCCTACCCTTGGTGGATATATCACAGAATATCTAAACTGGCGATGGGTATTTTTTATAAATATTCCTGTTGGAATTTTGACTGTTCTTCTGGCGCTATTTTATCTTCCTGAAACAAGTTTAATCAGGGAAAAAACAAGACTTAATTTTATTTCCTTTGGCCTCTTATCACTTTTTACCATTACAACGCTGATAATACTTTCAAAAGGACAGCAGCTTGGCTGGTTCATGTCTGATTTTATTGTCTATATGGTAATAATTGCCGTTTTTTCTCTGCTGTTTTATATCCTGTCTGAAATGGTTTCAAAACAGCCTTTAATTGATTTTTCAATATTTAAAATAAAGGAATATTTTGTAGGATTTTCTATATTCTTTTTACTCCTTGGTTTTTCAATGTATCAGGTTTTTTATCTACTGCCCCTTTATTTTGAGTTTTTAAAAGGGTTATCTACTTTTGATGCAGGTTTACATATTCTTGCATTTGCGGTTTTTATTGCACTCTTTTCACCTATAGCAGGGATACTGTCAGACAAAATAGGAGAGAAAAAGGTCTTATATATGGCAATTGTTATTTATTTGATAGCATCATTATACTTCCTGCCACGGCTTGATTATTTCACACCGAATATAAAAGCTGCCATTATGACAATTCCTCTGGGGATATCACTGGGGATGTTTTTTGCACCGGTTACTACACTTGCATTAAGAAATCTTGGGGAAAAAACATCATTGGGAACCGGACTACTGCATTACTCCAGATTTATAGGTGGTTCTTTTGGAACGGCTATAGCAACAAATGACCTGTATAAATATGGTTATCAGCATTTTGAGGGTATCAATAATCAGCAGAACATATCCTATGTGGAAATGTTTATAACAAAGCTTAGTCATATATTCTCCCAGTTTACATATCCGGAAAAGGCAAAAAAGCTTGCAATGGCACTAATTTATAAAGTCCAGTATCTTTATAGTATGAACTGGTCTTTCCACGATACATTTTTGGTTGCAGGATTATGGGGGTTATTTGGGGCTTTACCTGCCTTAATTCTGGTTTATTTTGATATCTTTAGAAGGAGAAAAGCATGAATGCCATAAAAAAATACTGGTTGGGATTTGTTGTCCTGTTTCTTGTTGTGGTAGCTGCTTATTTTATTTATTTGAAGCTAAACCCAAAAAAACTACCCCCAAATCTTGTTATGGGAACAGGAAGAATAGATGGGGATTTAATCAATATAAACACAAAATACCCCGGAAGGATAAAACTCCTTGCTGTAGATGAAGGGGACAGGATAACAAAAGGTCAGCTTATAGCAAAATTACAAAGTAAGGAATACGAAGCACAGCTAAAAGCAATAGAAGCAGAGATTAAAGCAAAACAAAAGGAAATAGAAGCCCAGAAAGTTCAGCTTCAAATTATAAAAGAAACCTTGCCTGAGAATGTCCAGAAAGCCTATGCAAATCTAAAATCCAGTAGATTTATGCTTGAGGAATTAAACCAGCAGATAAACTCTATGAAAAAGATTGTCCAGCAAGATGAAAGGGATTTTAAAAGGTTTAAATCTTTGACAGAAAAATCACTTTTTCCAAAGGAAAAATTTGAAAAAATAAAACTTAAGCTGGAAACAGATAAAGACAAACTAAAAGCCCTATTAAAAAAGAAAAACCAGCTAATCCAGCAGATAAACGCTGCAGAAAGTTCGTTAAAACAGGCAAAATCCACACTAAAAAAAGTTCAGGCAGTTGAAAAATCAATAGTAGCCCTGCAGGAAAGCATTAAAGCCTTAAACGCGAAAAAGCAGCAGATACAGGCTGTCCTTGATGAACTGAACATATATTCTCCAATTAATGGTTATGTGGTTGATAAAGTAGCCAATGTAGGCGAGGTGCTTGGGGCAGGAATGACCGTTATAACAGCAATAAATCCGGATGATTTATATCTGAAAATGTTTGTTGATACAATTTACACAGGAAAAATAAAAGTGGGAGACAAAGCAGAGATATTCCTTGACGCTTATCCGGACAAACCAATTCCTGCAATTGTTGTAAAAATTGCCAAAAAGGCAGAGTTTACACCAAAAGAGGTTGCAGTCAGAGAAGATAGAATTCAAAGGGTTTATGCAGTTCATATAAAACCTGTTGAACCTAATCCATTGCTTAAGCTGGGACTTCCAGCAATTGGAGTTATTTCCCTTGATGGAAAAGGTTTACCAAAAAGTCTAAAGGAGCTTCCGGAGCTTTGAGGGAAGTTTAGATGATGTATCAAAAAGTTATTTTGTATGTGGCTTTAATAGTTTTAACGATAGCAGGCTTTTTTGTTCTGAAAAAATTAACCCCCCGTGTATTGAAAAAATTACAGAAGAAATTCTCAATTAGAGAAAGGGATGTAGTTATCTTAGGAGATATTTTTATCAAAACAGTAGGCATTTTAGTATTTATTATTCTGTTTAATCTAATAGCCCATTTTCCGTATTTGGATAAGTATTTTGAAAAGTATGTTATCTCCTTGCTTAAAACCAGTATTATAGAAACAGAATCTATCAAACTAAGTATTTACTCAATAATCAGAGGAATAATAATCTTTTATTCCCTTCTTTTAATCACAAAATTTTTCCGGAAAATTTTGGAGATTTATTTTTATTACAAAGCCAAAGGTGAAGAAGTTGCCACAACAATTGATATTCTGGTTTACCATTTTGCACTGGTCATTATTGTCCTGATTACATTATCTGCAATGGGAATAACTTGGAAACTGCTTATCCCAATTGCCGGAGCACTGGGAATAGGCATTGGTTTTGGTATTCAGGATATCGTAAATAACTTTATCAGCGGTTTTATTCTTCTTCTGGGAAAAACAATAAAAAGAGGCGACTGGATTTCTATTGGGGACCAGTTTGGCAAAATTATAGATATTGGGGTTAGAACCTCAGTTCTTAGAACTCTTGATAACATTGATATTATTATCCCTAACTCTCATCTGGTTTCAAACAAACTGATTAACTGGTCTCACACTGACCCCGTTGTTCGTATTCATATTCCTGTAGGAGTATCTTATAACTCGGATGTTGAGAAGGTAAAGATGACCCTCTTGGAAGTTGCAGAAAAAGCACCATTTGTCCTTAAAAACCGCCCCCGTGAAGCAAGATTTGTTGAATTTGGAGATAGCTCCCTTAATTTTGAGCTCCTTGTCTGGATAAATGTAAAAAGAACTCCAATACCCCTTGCAAAGAGTGAACTTAACTACCGTATCTGGTATGCATTCAAAGAAAAAGGCATAGAAATTCCATATCCCCAAAGAGACATCTGGTTCAAAAATAAACTGATAATCCAAAAAGAAAAAGATGAAAAAGACACTACAAGTAAAAAATCTGACAGTTAGATATAAGAAAAAAATCGGGATTAAAGGGGCTTCTTTGGAAGCTGATGAAGGGGAGATTATTGGCTTTATTGGTCCTGATGGAGCTGGAAAAAGCTCATTAATGCATGCTATCGCAGGTGTAATTAAGTTCGAAGGAGAAATTATTTATAGAGATCATACTTATCGTTCTCCAAAAGAAGCAGAAAAAATAAAACCATATATAGGCTTTATGCCACAGGGAATTGGACTGGTCTTATATCCACTTTTAACTGTAAAAGAGCATTTAGATTTTTTTACGGCAATAAGAAATCTTAAAAAGGATGATGAATACTGGCAGTATCGGGAAAGATTGCTTAAAATGGCAGGTTTGTATCAGTTTCAGGACAGACAGGCTGGACACCTTAGCGGTGGTATGCAGCAAAAATTATCTTTAATCTGCACTCTTATTCATAAACCAAAACTTCTTATACTTGATGAACCTACAACAGGAGTAGACCCACTCAGCAGGCGGGAGCTTTGGGAAATTATTGATGAAATAAGAAAAAAAGAAGGAATTATTGCTCTTATAAGCACAGGATATATGCAGGAAGCAGAAAAAATGGACAGGGTTCTACTTTTTGAAGATGGGCAGATTATTGCAAAAGGAACAGCTCAAGAACTTATAGACTCTGTTAGAGAGTATACATATGTTGAAACTGAATGCCATGATGAATGTTTTTCATTTAATAAAAGAACATACTCTTTAAAGCCTTTAAATGTTCCTCACGCAGAGCCAGACCTTGAAAGTGTTTTCTTTGTGGATGCCTTGAAAAAATATAAACATATTTCAGAAATAACCGTTGAAGAAAGGGAAACACAGATAGAAATCCCGGAAATAGTTATGGAAGCAAAAGGCTTAACAAAAAGATTTGGTGATTTTGTAGCAGACGACCATATAGACATGATTTTGAGAAAAGGAGAAATACTCGGGCTGTTAGGTGCCAATGGTGCAGGAAAGACAACATTTATAAAAATGCTACTAGGACTTTATCCAATTGATGAAGGAGAGCTCTGGCTACTTGGAAAAAAGATAGAGAGCTACAAAGACAGGCTTGAGCTAAAAAGCAAAATTGGATATGTCAGCCAGAAATTTGCCCTTTATAAAGATATGACAGTCAGGGAAAATCTAATTTATTTTGCAAATATGCACAGAATACCTGTCTCAAAAGCCATAAAAAGAATAGAAAAATTGGCAGAGGGTCTGGGATTTAAGGAGTATATGAACTATTTACCAACAGAACTCCCTCTTGGTATAAACCAGAGATTTTCTGTTGCTGCTGCTATACTCCACGAGCCAGTGGTTTTATTCTTAGATGAACCTACAAGTGGTGTTGATGCAGTTGCAAGGGCTCAGCTTTGGAAATTACTGCATCAGCTTAAACAAAAATGGGGAATATCTATTCTTATCACCACCCACTATATGAGCGAAGCTGAATACTGCAACAGGGTGGTTGTTCTGAAACAAGGTAAGAAAATCGTTGACGACACTCCTGAAAACCTTCACAAAAAATTCCCAGACGCCAAAACTTTTGAAGATATTTTTGTTAAATTTTATGAAGAGAATTAAAAAGTTTAAAATTATGTTTAAAAGTTTTAGGAAATTTGAATAATGAAGGATATAAAGCTGATTTTACAGGAAATTGAAAAGCATATTGATACTTTAGATTACGAAACAAAAAAGCTGAAAGAGCTTAACTTGTCTCCAGAAGATTTGGATAATTATGAAAACATAGTTTTACTTGATGCCTTTATTTTTAGATTTATAAAACTTCAAAGTGCAATAGGAGAAAAATTATTTCCATTATTTTTTGAAATTTTGACAGGAAGAAATTATACAGAAGTTACTTTTATAGATATATTAAACACTCTTGAAAAATATGGTTTTTTAGAAAGTGCTGAAGAATGGAACAAAATTAGAAAACTAAGAAATGAGTTTGTCCATATATACCCGTGGGAAACTGATATAAAATTAGAAGCAGTCAAAAACGCAATAGAAAAATTAAATTATATTAAAAAGACTTTTTTCAAAATAAGGAATTATCTTAATGCAAAAGGTATATAAAAAAGTCAGACTTTCAAAAGATGTTATTGATGAAATCATAAATTTATCTAAAAAATATTTTGGGCAAAATTGCCGAGTCTGGATTTTTGGTTCAAGGGCGGATTTAACGAAAAAAGGCGGTGATATTGATATATACATAGAAACGCCAGAATACAAAAATATCCTTGATAAGAAATTAGACTTTTTGGTTGAACTTGATAAAAAAATCGGCGAACAAAAAGTTGACTTAGTAATAAAACCATTAGACAGTCAGAACTATATATCACAGGAAGCAAAATCAACAGGAATCAGGATTTATTAAAACTTTTAGCATTTCTGAGGATTACCCAGTATCTTTATTTTTAGGATGAGAAAATATGTAATTATCCTTGGAATAGTCAGCTTACTAACTGATATATCCAGTGAAATGATTTTCCCGATTTTACCTATTTTTTTGGAAAAATTCCTGTATGCAACTAAAACCCAAATAGGTTTGATTGAAGGATTAGCAGCATTAATAACAAGCTTTTTAAAGGTTTTTTCCGGATACCTGTCAGATAAGATTGGTAAAAGGAAACTTCTGGTGGTTTTGGGATATACTTTATCTGCTTTTTCAAAGCCCCTTTTATATTTTGCAACAAGCTGGATAGATGTTTTATGGATTAGAGCCTTAGAAAGAACAGGCAAAGGCGTAAGAACAGCCCCGAGAGATGCCATGATTTCCTCATTTTCTGAAGGAAAAAGCGGGCAGGCTTTTGGAATTCACAGAGGTATGGATACAGCAGGAGCAGTTTTAGGTTCGCTTTTTACATTTCTTTTTCTTATTTATTTTGGTGAAACCGAGGAAAATTTCAGAAAAATATTCTTATATGCCTTCTTTCCTGCAATAGCTGCAGTTGTTATTTTAATCGCTTTTGTAAAAGAACCTAAAATAAACAAAACCAGTTCTGAAATCAAAATTAGCTTTAAAGATCTTCCATCCGATTTTAAAAAATTTGTGATAATCCAGTCTGTTTTTACACTTTTTACTATGAATTATACTTTTATTATTTTGAAAGCCAATGATGTCGGTATTTCTATCGGTTTTATTCCTCTTGCTTATCTGCTTTTTAATATTGTTTATGCTTTTTCCAGTTTTCCATTTGGTATTTTTTCAGACAAGATAGAAAAAACAAAAGCAATGCTGCTTACATATATTTTGTTTTCAATTACATCTTTTGTATTTTTGATAAAAAATTCATTCTTTGGCTGGCTGGGTTTTATTTTTTATGGAATATTTATGTCAGGTTATGAAGTGGTTTCAAGGGCTTTCATATCAGATTTAATAAAAAGTGAGAAAATAAAAGGCAGTGCTTATGGAATTTATCACACTTTAATTGGGATAACGTCGTTTTTGTCTATGTTAATTGCAGGTATTTTATGGGATAAATTTGGCAGCTATATGCCTTTTTTAATCTCCTGCGTTATTTCTTTGTTTTTATCTTTTACTTTTGGGAAGTTGTTCAGGTAAAACTTAATAATAAATGTTATCGATTTTTTAAATTTTTTTAGTGATACTGTCCTAAATCATTAATAATCCTTAAAGTTTGGATATACGCTAACTTGCTTAGATATGCATATTAGATTATTATTATTTAACAAATGAACCTAAGAGCAAAATTTTTACTACTTTATACAGGGATATTTTTATTTCTGATTGGTTTTTTCTTATTTTTTTACTTTAATCTGGAGACAAAAAATTTTAAAAATATTGAATACAAGTATATATATTCCACATTTGAACATGTAGATACTGACCTTAATAAACAGGTCAAAATCCTAAAAAACCTTACCAAAAACGAAGCTTATTGGGATGATATTTATCTGTTTGTTCAGGGAAAAAATAAAAATTTTGTTCAAAGCAATTTTGATCCTAAAAATACAACCTTAAAAGACTACGGAATTAATATATATGCTGTTTTAAACTTAAAGAAAAAAACTGTTTTAAATAGATGTTATCCAAAATCTCTAAATTGTGATGAACTATTAAATAATCTAATTAAATCAATTACTTTTAATTATGAAAAAACCGGATTTATCTGGATAGATAAACATCCATGGATAGTTTCAGTTCAATATATCCTCCCCACCAGTGGAAAAGGTAAAAAAGCAGGATTTCTTATATTCGGTAAGATGGTAAAAACTCCGGAGCTATCTCTGGATTATATTAAATTTGCAAATTATCCTATACAGATACCATTTCCCGATAAAAAAATAAGACTTACCAATGGAGAGTTATATCTAAAAGAGAATGAGAATAATTATATCTTTAGCCTTATGGAAGAAGATATAAATAAAAAGCTGTTGCCTATTTATTCTGGTAGTATTAAGCCGGTGATAATGCAACAGGCATATACATTTATGATAATTGCCGGTTCGATTTTCGTTTCTATGTTCTTAGTAACATTTGTAGCACTGTATTTTCTATTCAGGAACTTCTTTAGACAACCGCTGGCGAACATTATAGAAAAACTGAGGAATGTTGCAGAAAAAGGGGACTTTAACCGGAGATTACCTGAAAACTACAATTCAAAAGAGTTTAAAACACTGGCGAAAGAGATAAATCTTTTACTGTCTGCAGCTGAAAATTATTTGAAACAGGCCAAAGAAAAGTCTCATATGTTTGAAGTTCTTGCTGAAAATGCACCTGTAGGAGTTTACCTTTTCCGAGAAAAAATTGAATATATGAATCCGTTTATAGAAAATATCCTTGGATATACACCAGCAGAAGTTATAGGAAGACCTTTTACAGATTTTTTAACAGAAGTAGATCCAGAATTACGGGAAAAAATAATAAAAAATGTCCAAAGAAGATTAAAAGGAGAAAAATTCAGAAACGAATTCCAAATAAAAATAAGGGCAAAAGATGGAACTTTAAAAGACATCCTAATTATATCAAACACTGTTTTCATAAACGGAAAACCCTATGGTATGGGTATAGCAATTGATATTACCCAAATAAAAGAATTAGAAAAAAAACTAAAAGAAATGATAGAGAAAGATTCTTTAACGGAATTACTCAGCAGAAGAGGATTTTATAATAAGCTTGATTATTTCATAAACCTTTATCGCAAGAATAGAAATAAATTTTTCCTGTTATTTATAGACCTTAATCATTTCAAGAATATAAATGATAATTATGGTCATTCAATGGGAGATAAAGTTCTAAAAGTAATTGCAGATAGATTAAAAACAGCTCTTTGGAAAGAAGATATTGTAGGAAGACTGGGAGGAGATGAATTTGGTGTTATCATTCCTAATTTTGCTAAGTTTGAAGATATTGTAATTATTTTAGAGAAGATAATAAGAGAAATAGAAAAACCTGTGGAGGTTAACGGCCTCAAATTTACCATAACAGCCAGCATTGGAATAACTGTTTTTCCAGAAGATGGAACTACTGCTGAGCAATTAATCAAAAGGGCTGATATAGCAATGTATAAAGCCAAAGAAAAATCCCGTAAAACAAATCAAAGTAGCTTTGTATTTTTCTCGCCGGAATTTGAAAAACATATCAAAGAAAAATTTGAGATAGAAAAAGAACTTAAAAGGGCTGTTCAGGAATCTTCTGAAGAGTTTTTTGTTTTATACCAGCCTATATTTGACCTGCAGGCAAACAGACCGGTTAAAGTTGAAGCTCTCGTTAGATGGAATTCGGCAAAATTCGGTTTAATGCAACCTTCTGTTTTTATTCCTGTTGCAGAAGAAACGGGTATTATTAGCTCTATTACAAAAATTGTTATTGAAAAAGTAACAGAGCAGCTTAAAAAATGGCAGGAGAAAGGAATTGAACTAAGGGCTTCAATAAATATATCTCCAATAGATTTTAAAAATAAAGATGTTCTTGAGTTCCTTATAAATAAAGTAATAGAAAACAACCTTCAAGGAAAAATATGTATTGAAATTACAGAAAATATTCTCCTTGAAAATATTGACCATAATAAACGCATACTTGATAAGCTCACCTTAAATGGTATAGAAGTCATGCTTGATGATTTTGGAACAGGATATTCATCATTAACATACCTGAAAAAATTCCCAATATCAGTTCTGAAAATAGATAGAGAATTTATAAAAGATATGACCCATGATGAATATGACAGAGGAATAGTTTTCACCGTAATTAAGCTGACACAAATACTATCAATGGATTCCCTTGCCGAAGGAATAGAAACAGAAGAACATCTAAATATCCTTAAAGAGTTTGGCTGCACATATGGACAGGGATATTATTTTAGTAAGCCGGTAACACCACAGGAAATTGAAAATAAATATTTTTCCACAATTTCTATATAACAAATTTCCCTAAATTTCAAGATTGATTTAGGCGAAAAATTTTTATAGATTTTTATTCCTCAAAACAGATACGGGGTTGGGAAAATGTCAAAAGATTTTGTTCATCTGCATCTTCATAGCCATTATTCAATGCTTGATGGAATGATAAAAATACCTGAATTGGCACAGAAAGCACAGGAGTATGGATACAAAGCAGTGGCCTTAACAGACCATGGAAATATATTCGGTGCCATTGAGTTCTATCAAGAGATGAAAAAGGTTGGCGTAAAGCCAATCATTGGAATGGAAGCCTATTTTACAAATAATAGATTTGAAAAGAAAGGAGAAGGTTCAGACAGCATTCTGGCAGACAAAAACTACCACCTGATTTTGCATGCCAAAGACAAACAGGGATTTAAAAATCTTATGAAACTTTCTTCTCTTGCATATACAGAAGGTTTCTATTACAAACCCCGTATTGACTGGGAACTCCTTGAAAAATACCATGAAGGGCTTATATGTCAGACAGCCTGCCTTAAAGGATTTATTCCACATCTACTTTCAAAAGGAAAATTTGACGAAGCCTATGAGTATGGAAAAAGGCTTAAGGACATATTCGGAGAAGACCTTTATTTTGAAATACAGCTAAACGGACTTGAAGAACAGGATATAGCAAATAAAGGTATTATAGAACTTGCTAAAAAACTCGGTGTAAAAATAGTAGCCACCAATGATTCCCATTATCTTAATGAAGAAGACGCAGAAGCACACGATATCATAAAAGCCCTTCAGATGAAGATGACCCTGAAAGAACTTAAGGAAAAGGGGAGAGCATTTAAAGTTAGAGGACTTCATTTCACAACACCGGAAGAGATGTATCAAAAATTCAAAGGCTACGAGGAAGCCCTGAAAAACACAATGGAAATTGCAGAAAAATGCAATGTTGAGATAGATACAGCAGAAACAAGAGGATATCTATTCCCTAAATTCCAGATTCCCGGACTTGATAGGGAAGCCACCTATGAAGAAAAAGAAAAATATTTTGAAAAACTGGCATGGGAAGGTCTGGAAAAAAGATTATCAAAAATGAAAGACCTTCCAAAAGAAAAATATCAGCAGTATAAAGAAAGACTTGAGTATGAGATAAATATAATCAAACAGATGGGTTTTCCTGAATATTTCCTTATTGTGCAGGATTTTATTAATTATGCAAAAGAAAACGGTATTCCCGTTGGCCCGGGTCGTGGTTCTGCCGCAGGTTCACTTGTTGCATATACACTTGGAATTACTGATGTAGATCCATTGCAACACGGCCTTATTTTTGAGAGATTTCTAAACCCAGACAGAATTTCTATGCCAGATATTGATGTGGATTTCTGCCAGGAAAACAGACCAAAAGTCATAGAGTATGTGAAAAATAAATATGGCGAAAATGCTGTTGCCCAGATTATCACATACAACTTTATGAAATCAAAAATGGTTATCAGAGATGTTGCACGGGCTCTGGGCTTTTCCTATACAGAAGCAGATAAGATTGCAAAGATGATACTCCCGGGTCCTGTGCAAGGTTCAACCCTAACAATTGATGAAAACCTTGAGGCAAATCCAGAATTTAGAAAACTTTATGAAACAGATGAAAAAGTCAGAAAACTTATAGACCTTGCAAGGAAGCTTGAAGGTTCAGCAAGACATACAGGAATTCACGCTGCCGGTGTGGTTATCGCCCCCGGAGACCTTGATGAATACGTTCCGGTATATGTGGACAAAGATGGGACAAAGGCCACCCAGTTTGATATGGGAACCCTTGAAATGCTTGGTCTTGTTAAAATGGATTTCCTCGGTCTGAAAACCCTCACCGAACTTGATTATATGAGAAAACTGGTCAAGGAGAGACACGGGGTTGAGCTGAATTTCCTTGAGCTTGGATTTGACGACCCGAATGTTTATAAACTGCTGCAATCAGGCAAAACCACAGGTGTATTTCAGCTTGAATCAAAAGGAATGCAAAATCTCTTAACAAAACTGAAACCGGATAAATTTGATGAAATTATAGCTATTCTTGCTCTGTTTAGACCGGGACCCCTTATGTCAGGAATGGTAGATGAATACATAGAAAGGAAACATGGAAGAAAACCAGTTGAGTATCCTTTTGATGAAGTAAAGGAAATTTTGGAAGAAACCTACGGGCTGGTAGTCTATCAGGAACAAATAATGTTTATGGCTAACATCTTATCTGGTTTCACAATGGCAGAAGCGGACACACTCAGAAAAGCCATTGGTAAGAAAAAGGCTGATGTTATGGCCAAAATGAAAGATAGATTTATATCCGGAGCAGTCAAAAACGGATTTGATAAACAAAAAATAGAAAAGCTATGGGATGATATAGAAAAATTCGCATCTTACTCCTTTAACAAATCACACTCTACAGCCTATGCTTATCTTACATACTGGACAGCCTATATAAAAACCTATTATCCGGAGGAGTTCTTTGCCGTCAAGCTGACAACTGAAGGAAATGATGATAAATTCTTAAATCTTCTTCTGGATATGAAAGATTTTGGAATACAACTACTCCCTCCTGATGTAAACAAATCCCGTGCAGAGTTCTATATTGAGGATAGAGGAAAAATCAGATTTGGACTTGCAAGAATCAAGAATGTGGGAGAACAATCTGCAGAAGAAATAGTAAAAGAAAGAGAAGCAAATGGAAATTATACAGATATCTTTGATATTGCAGAAAGACTGGATTCAAAAAAACTAAACAAACGAGTTCTTGAAGCCCTGATAAAAGCCGGTGCTTTTGATTTTACTGGTGTTGATAGAGGTATTATGCTGGCTACTGTGGACAAGGCATTATCAGCCGGCCAGAAAACAAGGGAACTTAAAGCTTCAGGACAAAACTCATTATTTGGATTGATGAGTGTTGAAAATACTGAGCCTGTTGTTTCCTATGAAAAAGCAAATTCTCTTTCAGAAAAGGAAAAACTCAATTACGAAAAAGAAGTTCTTGGTTTTTATCTATCAGGACATCCATTAAAAGCTTATGAAAAAGAACTTAGAGGGTATGTAACACCAATAAACAAACTGATTGACAGAAAAACAGGAGACAAAGTTAAAATTGCCGGAGTAATCTCTGATATTAAAAGGAAAAAAACCCGTTCAGGAGCTACAATGGCAATAATGACGGTGCAGGATGAAACGGGAATTATAGATGTCAGGGTTTTCACCGATAGAATGGAAGATACATCATTTTTAGAAGAGGACAGAATAGTAATTATAGAAGGAAGTGTTGAAATAAATGAAGAACAGGAAAAGGTATCAATGAACGCAATAAATATTACCCCTGTTGAGTATATCAATAAACAGGTTTCGGCAGTCAGGTTTGTTTTATCAAAAGAAAAAGCAATGAATGGTGTTGCCATTAAACTAAAAGAAATCTGTGAAAAATACAGAGGCGATAAAGATGTAATCATTGAGATTCAGGAGCCTGGCAAGTTCAGGGCAGAGATAGCAGCCCATAGTAATTTTGCAGTTGATATAAATGATGAATTTAAACAGGAAATATCAAAAATCCTATCTCCAGAAGAATTTTTCTTTGAATAAAAAGGAGAGGAAAAATGGGTAAGGTTCTGGTTTTATATGACACTCAGACAGGACATACTGCAAAAATGGCCGAGTATGTGGCAAAAGGAGCAAGAAAATATCCTGTTGAGGTCAGGCTTAAAAGTGTTGATGAGGCCACAAAAGAAGATATTCTCTGGTGTGATGGTATAGCCGTTGGTAGCCCTACACATCTTGGTGTTGTTTCATGGAAAATGAAAAAGTTCTGGGACGACCTTGTTGATTTATGGGGAGAAATTGATGGCAAGATTGGATGTGCTTTTTCTTCCTCTGGTGGATGGGGTGGTGGTAATGAAATAGCCTGTATGTCAATACTTACAATTTTGATGAATTATGGGTTTTTGGTATTTGGAGTTACAGATTATACAGGGGATAAATTTACCCTTCACTACGGAGCTGTTTCTGCAGGTGAGCCGAGAAAGGAAGAAGAAATCAAAGCCTGTGAAAGACTGGGAGAAAGGCTTGCCCAGTGGGTTTTAGTATATGTTGATGGCAAAAAGGAATATAAAAAATCACAATCTCAGGAATAATTCTGTTAGCTTAGGTATCTCCTTTTTATTTAAAAATATCTCAACCTTTTCAGGTGATAAAAACTTAATATCAAAAATTTTCGGAAGTTCCATTATAAATTCCGGTGAAGGTGGATTTTCTGTATCCATATAAATTGTTGTGACAGGTTCCCTGAGTTCTATTTTGTTAATACCTTTGCCTGTCGCTGCCCTTTTGAGTTTTTCAATCTCCAGATATAATTCAAACACATCAGGTAGCCCTGAATAAAATTCCTTGAGATACTTATGGATATGTTCTATTTCTTTATAGTCTATAGCTTTAGACACAGTCATATATATGTTCATCCTTTCTTTAGGGTCAGGTATAAACTCATCAGGTATATAACTTTCTATATCTACAACCATTACAGGTTCTTTTTCTGAACTACCTTTTTCTTCAGAAATAGTTTCCTGAAGCAGTTTTATATACATTTCATATCCTACAGCTTTTATGTGCCCGCTCTGTTCAACTCCAAGTATATTTCCTGCTCCTCTAATCTGCATATCCTCAATAGAAATTTTCAGGCCTGAGCCAGGTCTTGTTAACCTTAGAATTGCATCAAGCCTTTTTTCTGCATCTTTTGATATTTCAGGAGGAACAAGAAGATAGCAGTATGCCTGAATGTTTCCCCTACCCACTCTGCCTCTAAGATGATAAAGCTGTGCAAGACCAAAAAGGTCTGCCCTTTCAACAATAAGAGTGTTTGCAGTTGGGATATCTATCCCTGTTTCTATTATTGATGTGGAAACCAGAATATCTATTTTCCTTTCTATAAAATCAAGTATTACCTTTTCAATCTGTTTAGGTTTCATTCTGCCATGGGCAACTTCAACATTTGCCTGTGGGAATATATCTTTAAGTGTTTTAGCTTTTTCCTCAATAGTATCAATACGGTTATGCAAATAAAACACCTGACCTTTTCTATTTAGTTCAAACTCAATTGCTTTTTTGATTATATTCTCACTTTCAACAAATACATAGGTTTTTGTTTCAAGCCTACCTTCAGGGGGAGTTTTAATTACAGATAGTTCTTTTAAACCTGAAAGTGCCATATTTAATGTTCTCGGTATAGGAGTTGCTGTCATATAAAGGGTATCCACATCTTTTTTGATATGTCTTATCTTTTCTTTTGCACGGACCCCAAATCTGTGTTCCTCATCTATGATTAATAAGCCCAGATTTTTGAATTTAACATTATCTTGAAGTAACTTGTGGGTTCCTATAACAACGTCTATTTTCCCTTCTTCAAGCTGCTTTAAAATCTGTTCTGTTTCCTTTTTTGATTTTAGCCGTGATAGATTTTCTACTTTTATTCCGAATGGTTCAAGCCTTTCTTTGAAATTCCTGTAATGCTGATAAGAGAGTATAGTAGTCGGGGTTAAAACTGCTGTTTGTTTACCATTAATAGCAGCAATAAAAGCAGCCCTCAAAGCAACTTCTGTTTTACCAAACCCAACATCTCCGCAAATAACCCTTTCCATAGGTTTGTTAGAGGACATATCTTTTTTGACATCATTT
This sequence comes from Persephonella sp., assembly GCF_027023985.1. Taxonomy (NCBI): domain Bacteria; kingdom Pseudomonadati; phylum Aquificota; class Aquificia; order Aquificales; family Hydrogenothermaceae; genus Persephonella; species Persephonella sp. Next base: position 60,516 of record NZ_JALVTW010000025.1, read on the forward strand.
ATGGCTTTTAGCTGGTCTGGAGTTTCTATGTAGGGAAAGCTTTTTTCAAATTCAGAAATAAGCTCATCTGATATATTAAACGGTGGTCTTGTTATCTGCTGGCGCTGGGAATAAAGCTTAATCAGTTCCTTGGCTACTTTTTTAAGGGAATTTTTTATTTTTCTTTTGAGATTACGCCATGAGGTTCCGCCTATTTTGTCTAAAACAACATTTCCCTGTGGAGTATATCTGTAAATCTTATCAAAATGCAGATAGGATACATATATCTTTTCTCCTCCTGCATACTCAAGAATCATAAAATCATAGGCTTTTCCTTTGATTTCCCTTGTTTCTATTCCCCTGAATATTCCTATTCCGTAATCTTCATGAATTATATAATCTCCTACTTCAAGGGGAGAAAATTCAAAATCAAGGCTTTCTTGGTTCTCTGGAAGAAAAATGATTTTTTCTTCTTCTAAGACAGCAGGTTGTCTTAGTGGAAGACGGACTTTTTTGAAATCTGAGTAATCAGGTTTTTCTCCACCGGATACTTTATCCAGTAGATATGTGTCTTTCCCAATCTCTCTGTATATATTGAGATAATAAAAGTCAGCATTCTTGATAAATTTGCTAATATTTTCTTTTTCCGTCTCTTTAAACTGAATTTCAATCCCTGAACGGAGAATAACAGGTTCGTCATAAAGGGGATAAATATCTATCTGATTTACTTCTTTTCTGGTGTTAAGCTTTGAAATCTGGAATATATTTTCAACTGTATCCCCGAAAAAATCTATCTCAAAAACTCCCCTAAAAGGGATATAAATCCTAACAATTCCACCTTTTACTGAAAACTCTCCTTCATTTTCAACATTTTCTTCCCTAATGTATCCATGTTCAACAAGTTTGTAAAGTAAGTAATCCCTATCTAAATCTGTTCCTATGGAAACAGTAATTATTTCTTTATCAAAATTTTTTCTAATAGTTGTATTGAATATGTTAGGGTCTGAAACAGCTATAACCGGTTTTTTGCTTTTTATTAGCTGGGTAAGGGCAAAATTTCTTCTAATCTGAAGCTCAAGGTCATACTTATCAATCTGGGATGGCAGTTCAACAATCTGGATATCTTTTTTTAGATAATTAGCATAGACTCTGGCATCATTTAAAAATAGTTTTTTTCTCTTTTGGTCTTCTGTGATTACTAAAGATTTTCCTTCTGTTTTGGCAACCAGATAATATTCAGGAAGAGAACCTGTAAACCCGTATAGCTTTTTCATAGGGGAAAATTATTCATTTTTAAGAGTTCTTGCAAGTCTTCTTGCCTTTAGTCTTTGGGGCTTTTGTTTAATCTCAAATTTTTCTTCAGAAACAAAGATATATTTAGGGACATAATACATCAATGCAAGAATTAGGGTAAGAACTCCTATTCCTATATAATCAAGAGGTTTAAAATGTGGCGCTTTTATAATTATTTCCCTTAAAACAGCAATAAGAGTTGTTTTTACTATTAGAGATGTATCAATCCGCCTTTCTTTCAAGTATTCTATTGTAAGCCTGAATAACTCAACAAGGATAAATAGATATATAAACTTTGGGATAAGGTCATAAACTTTAACTTTAGCTTTTGTTAAAGAAAGGAAAATATCATAGAGAGCATAAATACTAAGCATAAAAAGTAGTATTAGAAGTATAAGGACAATAATATCTTCTAAAAATTCAAGAAAATTCCCTAATTTCCTATGTATTTCATGGGGTTTTAATATATCTTTAAATCTATCCCTCATCGGCATCTGAACCTAATTTTAGTTTTGTTTTTTCTCTTCTATGTAGTCTTGTATAGACTGGAAAGCAAGTATAATGCCACCTATAGCGAGGATAGAAAGACCTATTATAGTTAAAATCATGATTAAGGTTTCCATTTTTCCAGCTCCTTTAGCTTTGTCCTAATAGTAATTACTATAATTAAAAAATAAATAGAAAATGTTAAAAAGACTACCAGTAAAAACACAAAAACTACTTCATACCATATGTTAGGTATATCAATAATTTTAGCTAAAGTTCCTATTCCTGCTCCAACAGTCAGAATCAAAATCAAAATAGTTCTGGTTAATCCTTCTTTAACCTTTAACTTCTCTATTTCTAATTTCTTAAGCTCTATCTCTTTTTGCAGATTATCCATTCATTTTAACTTTTATCAGCTTTTTAACCTGTTTAACATCCCTTTTCTTTACAGGGATGAATAGCTTCATATTAGGATAAATATTTCCCTTTAGCTTATTCCATAGTTTAATAACTGTTATAGAAACTCCAAACTTACGGGAGATTTTTCTTAAAGTATCTCCTCTTTTAACTCTGTAATAAAAACCTTTTTGAGTATAAATCAACTCGTCTGTCAGGTCAATTAAGCCTCTATAATAATCGGGAGGTGCAAGGATATATGATGGAACAGTAATTATCATCTTAGAGTTAATATAGGAAGATTTTAAATGATTTAGTTTTTTTAGCCTTTTGACTGATGTATGGAATTTTTTGGCTATTTTAGCAAGGGTATCCCCCTTTTGAACCTGATAATTAATCAATGCTGGATATTTTTTCAGTGGTGCATTTTCTACAACATATAAAACAGCATTTTTCATTCCCTTTGGAACATACAGGTTATATTCCTGATTATCAGGTGGAATAACGCCCCTTTTTAGATGGGGGTTCATCTCTTTTAGTTTTTTATATGGAATACCTGTATTTTTTGCTATATATTTAAGAGATACAGGTTTGTTTAGTTTTACTACATCATAGCTAATATAGTCATAATTGAAATTTTCCTTTTTCAATAAATCTTTGACTATTATTACCGTTGCAATAAAGTTAGGCACGTAATTTCTGGTTTCCCTTGAAAGATACTCATCTATATCCCAAAAATTTCTTGCCCTGTATCTGTTGATTTTTCTTATTATTGTTCCTTCACCTGCATTATAACTGGCAAGGGCAAGTCCCCAATCTTCAAAAATGCTATGCAAGTCTTTTAGATAAAGGGCTGCTGCTATTGTGGATTTTTCAGGGTCGAGTCTTTCATCAACCCATTTGTTTATTTTCAGCCCATACGTTCTGGCTGTATGAGGCATAAACTGCCATAATCCCCGAGCTCCTGCAGGGGATTTTACATAAATGTTGAAATGGCTTTCTATTATTGGTAGAAAAGCCATATCCTCCGGAATTCCATATTCTTTGAAGATTTTTCTTATGGCAGGAATATATTTTTTTCCTCTGTTGAGGATAATCTTTATTCTTGGTAAACCTCTCTTTCTAAAAAGGATTACCCTGTTTCTAATCAGAGAATAGTTAGCAATTCCTATCTTTTGTAGTTTAAAGTTTTTATAAGCCCATGAGTTAGACTTCTCTATTTCCTTTGCAGTAGCCAAGAAAAACACTACAAAAAATGCTATAATTAATCCTGAAAATCTTTTCATTTCTGCCGTAACTACCGCTCCTTAATAATTTTTATTGAAATTTAACATTAAACACTCAAATTATTTATAATATGGCTCATAAAAATTAAATGCAACTGGAATATAAATAAAAGTTATGAAATACCTGTTTGGACCTGTTAATTCACGACGATTTGGACTATCTCTGGGAATTGATTTATCTCCAGATAAAAAATCGTGCAATTTTGACTGCCTTTATTGTGAGCTGGATAAGGCTAAACCGGTTTCCACCATACAAAATGAACCTAACCCAGATGAGATAGTAGCCGAAGTAAAGCATTTTTTACAAAAAAATCCATATCCTGAGGTCATCACAATAACTGCAAATGGCGAGCCAACCTTATACTCAAAACTTGATGTGCTAATTGAAAAACTACAAAAGATAAAAGGAAACTCCCAGCTTCTCATACTTTCAAATGGTTCAACAATTCACAAAAAAGAAATCCAGGAAGCTTTGAAAAATCTTGATATTGTTAAGATTTCCCTTGATGCTGCTGACCAGAGAACATTTCAAAAAGTTAACAAAACACTTAAGGGAATAAAAGTAGAAAATATAATTCAGGGACTACAAGAATTCAGGAAAATTTTCAAAGGAACTCTTGTTATTGAAATTTTGGTGGTAAAAAATGTAAATGATTCACCTGAAAATATAAAAAAGATAGCCGAAGTTTTAAAGGATATTAAACCTGATAGAGTTGACCTTGGAACTGTTGACAGACCTCCTGCATACCGTGTTTTTCCGGTATCAGACGAAGAACTACTTAAATTAGGGGAGTGTCTTAAGGATTTTAATCTAAATATCATAACCCGTGGTAAAGATAATATTCTCTCTGAATTCCAGTTATCAGAGGAAGAAATCCTGAACACATTTAAACGAAGACCTTACACATATTCAGACATAGAAAAGGTTTTTAATCAAGAAACAGTAAACAAAATTAAAGATATGATTTCCAATGGAAAACTTATTGAAAAGAAAGTAGGAAATACTTTTTTCATACTTCCAGGGTAGCTTATCAAAAATTTTCACCTAATATTAATAGAAGTCCTTAATTCCTAAATCTCAGGATTGAAGTTGATAAAAATTGACTTATATTTTTTATGTGAAAAATCATAAAACAAAGGAGGGCGAGCCATGAATTTCGAAAAATATGTCCAAAAAGGAAATGAGTTCTTAAAAGAACTTGCAGAAGAACTTGGAACTCCAGGAGATAAAGACAGAGCTGCAAGAATACTCCGTGCAGTATTACACGCCCTTAGAAAAAGACTTACACCAGAAGAATTTTTAGATTTACTCGCACAACTACCAATGTGCATTAAAGCAATAGCTGTGGATGGCTGGAGAATTCATGAAAGTCCGGATAAGTCTATTAAACATATAGATGACCTTATAGAAGCAGTTATGGAAGAGGACAGAAGAACTGCAGCAAGAGACCTTGGTAATGAAGAACATGCCAAAGAAGCTATAAAAGCTGTAATAAGAGTAATCAAAAGACATGTATCTGACGGTGAAATAAAAGATGTAGAAGCTGAACTTCCAAAACAACTAAGAGAGTTTATAGAAGAAGCATAATTTCAAAGCCCCGTTTAAGCGGGGCTTTTTTATTTTCCCCTAATAAAAATCATTTTTTTATCTTTCCAAATATCCTTTAATTTTCCTCAAAAACTCAGGAGAAGTTCCGTGATATATAAAAATTTTGCCAATATGAAATTATCAGAGATAGGAATAGGAACATATCTTGGTCAGCCTGATGACCAGACAGACCAGAATTATCTGGAAACAATCACAGAAGGAATCAAAAGAGGAATTACCGTAATAGATACAGCCATAAACTACAGGAATATGCGAAGTGAAGTTGTTGTTGGAAAAGCTATAAAAAGCACAAATAGAAAAGATGTTTATATTTCTACTAAAGGTGGATATCTTGCGGTTCCATATAATATTCAGCAGGATGCAACCCAGTGGTTTAAAGAAAATTTTGTCCAGACAGGGATAGTATCTCCTTCAGAAATCACCCAAACAGGAAATATTATTTCTACTAAATATATAGACTGGGCTTTTGAGCAGAGCTTAAAAAATTTGGACACAGATTATATTGATATCTACTTTTTGCATAATCCGGAAGACCAACTACTGAAATTTGATAGAGAGGCTTTTTTAGACAGATTAAGGGGTGTTTTTAGACTTCTAGAAGGAAAGGTTCAGGAAGGTAAACTCAGATTTTATGGTCTTGCCACCTGGAATGGCTTTAGAGTTCCTGAAAACCACCGGCAATATCTAAATCTGTATGAGATATACCAACTGGCTAAAGAGGTAGGGGGAGAATCTCATCATTTTAGATCTATACAACTGCCTTATAATCTGGCTATGCTTGAGGCGTATAATCTGAAAAATCAAGAGATAAATGGAGAGAAACTATCCACCCTTGAAGCAGCCGAAAAACTTGGAATTTATACATATATCAGCGCACCAACCATGCAAGGAAGATTAATCAGGCCGGTAGCTCCTGAAATCTTAGAAAGATTTAAAGTCAAAAAATATTCCCATATTCCTATCCAATTTGTAAGAAGCACAAAAGGAGTAGGAACAACGCTAATAGGAATGTCAAAAAAGCAGCATTTATTAGAAAATCTTGAGATAGAAGATATCCAACCACTACCTCCTGAAGAAATAGATAATATGATAAACTCAAGAAAAATTTAATATAATTGTGTTAAATCAGCCTCAAAGGAGCTCAAAATGATAAGCTATGAAAAAGCAGTTAAGATAATCGTTGATAACACAAAAAGACTTGGAATTGAAAAGGTATTTCTGGATAAAGCACTTGGAAGAGTTCTTGCAGAAGATATATATGCAGATGCAGATAATCCCCCTGCAGATAACAGCGGTATGGACGGCTTTGCTGTCAGGTATGAGGATATAAAAGGTGCAACAGAAGAAGAACCTGCTGTGCTTGAAATTATTGGGGAATCAAAAGCAGGAGGAGAACCTGTATTAGTCAAACCGGGAACAGCCGCTTATATATTCACAGGAGGATTAATTCCCGAAGGAGCCGATACAGTTATCCAAAAGGAATTAGCAAAAGTAGAAGATAACAAGGTTTTTATATTTCAGGAACTACATAAAGGAGCAAATATAAGACCACAGGGCGGAGATTATAAAAAAGGAGACCTATTAATTAAAAAAGGCAAAAGGCTAAGACCTGCAGAGATAGGAATTTTGTCATCTGTAAACAAGCCTACCGTTTATGTTTATCAGGTTCCACGGGTTGGAATTATAACAACAGGGGACGAAATAATAGATGTTGGAGAACCATTTGAAAGAAAATCCCAGATTAGAACATCAAACACTTATTCAATATATTCACAGGTGATAGAAGCAGGTGGAGAACCCGTAATAATAGGATTTGCAAAAGATGAGCCTGCAGATATTGAGAGAAAACTGTCCTATGCTAAAAGCTGCGATATTTTACTGACAACAGGTGGCGTTTCTGTAGGAGAATATGACCTTGTTAAAGATTTCGTTGTTAAAGTCCTTGGAGTAGAAATACTATTCTGGAAGGTAAAACAAAAACCTGGAAAACCTGTTGCATTTGGCGTTTGGGGGGCAGAAAAAGAAAAACTATTTTTCGGTATTCCCGGTAACCCTGTTGCAGCAATGGTTGTATTTGAAAATATGGTAAAACCTGCTATTAGAAAAATGAGAGGGGATGAAAAATTATTTAATCCTGTAATAAAAGCAAAACTAAAAGGCGGATATAAAAGAAAAAAAGGGGAAAGGTTGGAGTTTATCAGGGTTGCACTGGAACTTACAGATGAAGGTTTTATTGCAACACCTTTTGGTAAACAAGGTTCAAACATACTGACAGGAATGGTTTATGCCCATGGCTTTGGAATTGTCGATGTAGGAATCACAGAAATAAAAGACGGAGAAGAAATCAAAGTTAGCGTATTTGATACATCATTTATGGAAGGTGAAAAAATATGATTGAACACCCTAAATATTTAAAAAATGTGCAGATATACCAGCCGGGAAAACCTATTGAAGAGCTCCAAAGGGAGCTTGGTATTAATGAGATAGTAAAACTGGCTTCTAATGAAAACCCTTTTGGATGTTCTTTATTTGTTAAGAAAAAAATAGAAGCAGAAGCAACAAATATAAATAGATATCCTGATGGTGGAGCTTATTATCTAAGAAAGGCTTTATCTGAATTTCTTGTTGTTGACCCAGACCAGATTATATTCGGGAACGGCTCAAATGAAATTCTTGATATGATAGCAAGGGTTTTTCTCGCAGGTGGAAAAGAGGCATTATTTTTTCAGGGAAGCTTTGTTGTTTACAAGCTGGTAACCCAAATTAATGGTGGAAAGTTCAGAGAAATTCCCCTTGAGTGTGATTTTTCAAGGGATTTAAATAAACTCCTTGATGCTATAACCCCAGAAACAAGGGTTATATTTATTGATAATCCCTGTAATCCTACAGGTTTTGCCAATAAAAAAGAAGAATTTAATGAGTTTATCAAAAATTTACCTGACCATGTTCTTCTGGTTATTGATGAGGCATATTTTGAGTATGCAAGGCATCACGGGGTTCCCGATTCGGTAAACTATATCAGAAGAATAAATCCTGAAATTCCTGAAAAAAATATTATTGTTCTGAGGACTTTCTCAAAGGCTTACGGCCTTGCAGGCCTCAGAATAGGATATGGTATTGCCAAAAAAGAAATAATTGAAATACTGGAGAAAGTCAGACAGCCTTTTAACACAAATCATCTTGCACAGGTTGCCGCTATAGAGGCTTTAAAAGACCAGGAATTTGTTGAGTTTTGTGTTCAGGAAAATGAAAAAGGAAAAGAACAGCTTTATGAAGGTTTAGAAAGAAGGGGTATAGAGTTTATCCCCACCTATGCAAATTTCATAATGTTTAAAGTGGATAATGCAAGAGAAATTTATGAAAACTTGCTTAAACTGGGGATTATAGTTAGACCGGCATTTGGATTTGATAATTATTTGAGAGTTTCCATTGGTAGACAGGATGAGAATGAAAAATTCCTGAAAGCACTGGATAAACTTGGAATTTCCTGTAAATAAAAGTCTTTCAACATTATTACTTTTTAAAAATTCTTTGGTCAATGTTTTTAATAAAATTTTTGAATTCTTTTACGTATATCACATCTTAACAGGCAAAATATTCAATTGCTTTTCTCAGTAACAGACCATAAATTAAAAATATAAGAATAATCTCAAAGGGTCATGAGATGGGAAAGTCAATAGTAGAACGTGCCTATTATCTAATGAAATTAGGCCGTGTCTTTGAAGAAAGAGCCAAAGAAGAGTATATGAAAGGAAATATCGCAGGTTTTCTCCATCTTGCAATCGGTGAAGAGGCAGTCCATGTTGGTGCTACACTTGCTTTTGGCAAAGGAGATATTTTTGTTCACTACAGGGAGCATGTCTGGGCACTTGCCAGAGGAATATCCCCGAAAGCTATAATGGCTGAGTTGTTCGGAAAAGTAACAGGTGTTTCAAAGGGAAAAGGCGGTTCAATGCATCTTTACGAACCTTCAATGAATTTTTACGGTGGTAATGCAATTGTCGGAGCCCATATTCCACATGCAGTAGGAGCAGCTTACGCAAGAAAATATCTTGGACATACTGAAGGAGTCCTTGTTGCATTTGGAGATGGAGCAACGAATGCAGGTAATTATTATGAGTCCCTTAATCTTGCTGCCTTATGGGAGCTACCGGTTTTATTTCTAAATGAAAATAACTTTTATGCAATTGGAACAAGAGTTGATAGAGCATCTGCCATAAAAGAGCTTTACAAAAAAGCAAAAGAATATATGCCTGCAATAAGAGTAGATGGTATGAACTTTTTTGAAGTCTATGATGCTGTTTCAAAAGCAAAAGAATATATAGAAACTGAAGGAAAACCTTATTATATAGAGGCTGTTACATATAGATATGAACCACATTCTATGTCAGATCCGGGAGATTATAGGTCACCGCGGGAATTAAAAGTTTTCCATGATAAAGACCCTATAGAATTCCTGAAAAAAGAAGGTTTAAAAAGAGGTCTGTTAACAGAAGAATTTATAGAGACTACAGATAAAAGGGTTGAAAGGGAGATAGAAGAAGCAGTTAAGTTTGCATTAGAATCTCCTGAACCAGACGATAAAGAGCTTTATACAGATATTTTCTGTGAGGTGTGCACCGATGTTATACCGTGAAGCTTTAAATAAAGCACTTGATGAAATGATGGCAAAGGATGAAACAGTTGTTATTCTGGGTGAAGATGTTGGTTTTTACGGAGGAAACTACAGAGTTACAGAAGGACTTTATGCAAAATATGGAGAGAAAAGGGCAATAGATACCCCTATCGCAGAAAACTCCATAGTTGGAAATGCCATTGGAATGGCACTTGGTGGTTTAAGACCTGTTGCAGAAATAATGACAGTGAATTTTATACTAATAGCTATGGATCAGATTGTTAACCAGATGGCAAAACTCAGATACATGAGTGGCGGGAAAATAGAACTTCCCATGGTTGTAAGAACGCCACAAGGAGTATCAAAACAGCTTGCAGCCCAGCACTCACAGAGTTTAGAGAGATTTTTTGCTTCTGTTCCAGGGCTTATTACAATGGTAGCTTCTGATGCAACAGCTGCTTATTATGGTCTGAAATATGCAATAGAACTTGATGACCCTGTTATATTCCTTGAACATGAGCTTTTATATCCGATGAAAATGGAAATACAGGAAAGAAAGGATTTTAACCCATTTAAAGCAGATATTGTAAAAGAGGGAAAAGATATAACCATTGTTTCATATCTTAAAATGCTTCACGACACCTTAAAGGCTGTGCCTGTTATAGAAAAAGAGCTTGGCGTATCTGTTGAGGTAATTAATCTGCATTCATTAAATCCCCTTGATATGCAAACAATCGGACAATCCATTAAGAAAACAAGAAGATTTGTTATAGTCACAGAAGAACCTAAAACAGGTAGCTATGCTGCAGAAGTTGTTTCAAGGGTAACCGAAGAGTTTTTCTATCAGCTTGACGCACCACCATTGCGTATATGCGGTGAAGATGTTCCAACGCCTTATAACAGAAAGCTTGAACTATTATCCATACCAACACCTGACAAAATTGCAAAACAAATTATTTATTGGGGAAAAGAAAATGGAATATAAAATGACAATGCCTCAACTTACAGATACTATGGAAGAAGGCAAAATTGTCAGATGGCTAAAAAAAGAAGGTGATTATGTAAAGAAAAATGAGCCTATAGTTGAGATAGAGTCAGATAAAGCCGTTATAGAAGTCCCATCTATGAGGGAAGGAATTTTAAAAAAGATATTGGCTGAGGAAGGAGAGGAACTACCGGTGGGAGCTCCTATTGCAATAATAGAAACCGAAGCCAGAGCAGGAGAAACAGAGGAAAAACAACCATCTGAAACTGAAGAAAAAGAAATCTCTCAGCAGCCTGAAATAAAAGAAGAACAACCACAACCTCAACCTGAAAAAGAAGAAGAAATAAAAATTGAAATACCGGAGGAAATTCCAGCCCAAAAACTTCCTGCAGGGACGGCATCACCTGCTGCCCGTCAGCTTGCAGCTAAATATGGTATAGATATACAAAAACTACAAGAGGAAGGTAAACTTCCTGTTCCTGCCCATGAAAAAGATATCAAAAAATTTGCATTTGAGAGATATTTCTCAAAGCAGGCATTAGAATTGCTAAACAAATATGGTTTAGATCCAGAAGAAGTTTACAATGAAATTAATAAAAAGAAAATATCACAGAAAGACCTTGAGAAATATATCAAAGAGAAGAATATTCCCTACACATATAAACCATCTGATATCCAAAGCATACTAATAAAAAATCTTTCAAAAAGCACCCAGATCCCCACATATCACATTAAATATAAATACAATATTAGTTATTTTCTTAAAGACGAGGAAAAAACTGGCTTTACACTTACAACTTATCTTATAAAACTGTTTGGAGATGTTTTACAAGAATTTCCAAAGCTTAGAACTGTTTATCGTGATGGTCAGTTTTATCAATATCCGGCATCTAATATATCCGTTGCTGTTGCAGTAGGAGAGGAACTTTTTAATCCAACGGTAAAAAATGTTGAAGAAAAATCTTTAAAAGATATCTATAATAGGCTAAAAGAGATAAAACAAAAGGCAAAAGAAAAAAAACTTGGAATTGAAGATATTCAAGGAGCTACGTTTTCCATATCTAATCTTGGAATGTTCGGTATAGAAGAATTTGACGCAGTTCTGCCACCGCATCATGCAGCAATCGTTGCAATTGGGAAAGCTGTTGATGGAATAATAACAGCTGTTTTCACTTTTGACCACAGAGTAATAAACGGAGCTGAAGCAGCAGAATTTGTTATAGGAGTAGAAAAAAAACTGAAAGATAAAAAATATTTATCTTCTCTAAAATGAAATTTCTATTTTAAAATTTTGAGAATTTGAAGAAACTCTTGAGGTTCATAAATAGGAATTTCTTTTACTTTAAAATCTTTAGTATTTCTGGTTATTACTGCATCTACATTGGAGTGTATAGCAGATGCATAAATAACAGCATCCTCAAAATCCTTTAGTTCTATATAAAATAAACGTTTTTTATGTTTTTTATAAAATTTTTTCAAGAATTACTTAATAATTTCTCAAACGGTTTAGGTGGTGAAAGATAATATCCCTGGCAGTAATCTATTTCCAGATTTTTGGCCATTTCATAAACTTCTTCTGAATGAACAAATTCTGCTATAGTTCTTATTCCTAATTTTTTCGCGAAATTTATTATGGTTTCAACAATAACCTGTGAATATAAATCCTTATCAATGTTTTTTATAAGAGAACCATCTATTTTTAGAAAATCAACATCAAGTTTAAGAATATACTCAAAATTTGAATATCCACTGCCAAAATCATCTATGGCAATTCTACCGCCTAACTTTTTTACTTCTTTAAAAAATTCTGAAACTTCCGTATAGCTTTTTATACCTTCAGACTCAAGAATTTCAAATACAACTTTGTTTTTAAAATCTTCCTGACTTAGATAATCAAAAATCATTCTTGTAATTTCCCTATTATGAATATCCTCTACTGATATATTTATTGAAAAATCTTTGTTGATATTTCTAAAGTTTTCAAATGTTTTTTGGAGAACTTTTTTAGTTATTTCCGGATAAAGTTTTGCCTTTTTTGCAATATCAAGAAATTCTTTAGGATTTAAGACTTTCCCATCAAAATCAATAAGTCTAACAAGAGCTTCAAATTTGCTTAGATTACCCGTTTTTGTTTCAAATATTGGCTGGTAATGGACTATTATTCTGTCTGATTTCAGGGCATCTTTTATTTTCTTGGTGATAAGAATATTTTTTTCATAAAGTTCTTTCATTTGTAGTTCATCTTTGTAATAAACAACAGGCTTTTTATTTGTCTTAGCATACTTTAAAGCCATATCTGCTTTATTGAGAATACCATGATTTTCTAGAGATATACCTGCTGTAATTGATATATATATCTCGTTATCCTCATAAACAATTGGGGTTTCTTGAATATGGTATATAAGCTGATTTATTACCCTTTCAAACTCATGGGATTGTATATATCTGATGGCAAGAACTGCATATTCATCTGCAGATAGTTTATATAATCTGTAGCTGGAGTCTGTAAGAAATTCTTTGATTTCCTTTCCTAATTGTTTTAAAACAAAATCTCCCACCTGATATCCATAAAAATCATTAATTTCTTTAAAATCATCTATGTTAATTATTGCAAGTTTTGGACTTACAATATCTTTGAGGTCTTCTATTAGTTTTAAACGATTTGGTAGTCCTGTTAATGGGTCTGTGTATAATCTTTTTTCAAGTTTTTTAGTTAACTCTTCTAATTCTTTTTCCCTCTGGATTATATCTGTAATATCCCTTTTGATCCCCACATAGTATTTATCATTTCCTTCTTTATCTTTTACTGCAAGAGCAACAATATCAAGGTATTTTTTATTTCCGTGGCGGTCTATTGTGGTGGATATAAATCTTAATCTGCCTTTCTTTTTTAACTGCTTAAGGGTTTCTTCCGCATTGGGAATTTTCAGAAAATCAGGAAATCTTTTTCCTCTGATTTCTTCTATAGTATACCCTAAAAGCTCTTCATTGGATTTATTCTGGTCTACATATCTGCCTTCTGTATCTATGATACCGATTGCATCAAGGGTGTTTTCATAAATAGTTTTATAAAGATTCAGGAAGTTTTCTTTTTCTTTTAACTCTGAAACATCTTTTAGAATAAGAATAACACCTTTTACATCTGTATTTTTACCTAGAGATGAAGCAACAATATGCATAGGTATTTCTTTGTCATCTATAATTAATTTACTGGTGAAACTTTTACAGGTTCTTTTATTCTTTATAATTTCATGGAATAGTTCTTTTATAGGAAATTCTTTATTGTTTGCTCTGACAAAAATTTTCTCTGTTATGTCTGATATGTTACTTAATTTTTCTTTTGCCGCATCGTTACTTAAGATAATATTTCCATTTTCATCAAGAACAAGAAATATATCAGGAATACTGGATAAAACATTTTCAAGAAAATTTTTGGTTTTAGTTAACTCTTTGGTTCTATTTTGGACAATTTCCTCAAGGGTTTCTGCATATTTTTCCAACTGTTCTTTTAGAATATTAAGATAGGTTAAGTCTCTGGCATTTATTATAATCTGCTGAACTTTTCCATTTTTAATAGCTCCCACCCTTATAATAACCCTTATCTTTTTCCCTGTGTTTGATATCAGATAGGCTTCTTGGTCTTCTACAGAAAAATTATTTTCAATTGAATGGATAAGAGAATCTATATGCTGGCTGTCTATTATTTTATCAGCCGGTTTGCCTAAGATTTCTTCAGGAGAAAATTCAAGAACTTCACAAAAGGTTTTGTTTATATATATAATCTCTTTATCTGGTTTTATTACAAAGATAATGTCAGGTGCGTTGTCGAGAACTCTGCACTTTAGATTGTTTTCCATAATATCCCTTTACCTGTTATCAATCATATACCTTACTTCCTCGAACCATCTTAATGCCTCCTCTTTATTATCGAAAATTTTTCCATGAAATGTAGATTTGTCAGAGGGAGCTGTTGTGTAAAATACCCACTGGTATGTTTCCCCATAAGGTTCAGAACTTACTGTTATAAGCTCAACACCCACAATCTCTTCAGAGTTTAAAAATGTATTTTCTTCTATTTCTATAAACATAACTGTGGCCTCCTTTCAGGCAGTTTTTTCTGCCTTTTCAGCTTCAAGCTGGGCTTTTTTCTTTTTAAACCATCTTACTGATGAATATATGAGAATTAAACCAATAATCAATCCAGAAATTAGTTTGGCTGTAAAAACATCAACATTCCATATCCTAACTGCAGAGAACCATAAAAAGACATATATTAAGTATGAACCATATAAAAGAAGGGCTACTGAAAATGCTTCCCATAATATTTTTGGAAGTATACTCATATTTTTACTCCATTAATTTTTTATAATTATTATAACTTTTTAGTATGGAGTGGTGAGAATGCTCGTAAAATCTGTAGAAGAAATGAAAAAGATAGTTAAAAGGCTTAAAGAAGAAGGTAAATCTATAGGTTTTGTTCCAACAATGGGTTATCTTCATGAGGGGCATATCTCACTTATGAGATGTAGTAAAAGGGATAATGATATAACTGTTGTGAGTATTTTTGTAAATCCTATACAGTTTGGTGTAAATGAAGACCTTGATAGATATCCAAGGGATTTAGAACGGGACCTTCAGATATGCAAAAAAGAAGGAGTAGATTATGTTTTCCATCCTTCAGTTGAAGAGATGTATCCTGAAGGATTTTCAACTTATGTGATAGTAGAAGGATTAACAGAAGGGTTATGTGGTGCTTACAGACCGGGACATTTTAAAGGTGTCACAACTGTTGTAAACAAACTATTTAATATTGTTAAGCCGGATAGGGCTTATTTCGGGGAAAAAGATTATCAGCAATTAAAGGTCATTCAAAGAATGGTAAAAGACCTGAATATGAATGTTCAGGTAATAGGATGTCCTATTGTGAGGGAGCCTGATGGTCTTGCAATGTCCTCAAGAAATAAGTATCTCTCCCCTGAAGAGAGAAAAGCCGCTTTGTCCCTTAGTAAAGCACTATTTAAAGCAAAGGAATTATTTGAATCTGGAGAAACTGATATAAATAAGATAAGAAAAGAAATGGAAAAAATAATTTTGTCCCATCCAGAAGTTAAAGAAATTCAGTATATAGAATTCGTTGATGCTGAAACACTTGAGCCAAAAGAAAAACTTGAAAAAGGCACCGTAATTGCACTGGCAGTATTTATAGGAAATACAAGACTAATAGATAACATAAAGGTGTAAATATGCATGTAAAAAATGAAAAAATTCAGGGAATTATAGAAACCTTATCCCAGTTTTTACATGGGAAAGAACAGGCATTAAGATTGTCTTTAATTACATTTTTCTCAAGGGGACATCTGCTTATAGAAGACATGCCCGGTCTTGGTAAAACAACCCTTGCCATAGGGATAGCCAAAATAATGGGGCTTTCCTTTGGAAGAATACAGGCAACCAGTGATTTGCTTCCTACAGATATTACAGGAGTTTCAATCTATAATAAACAGCTTCAAAGGTTTGAGTTTCATCCGGGACCTATTTTTAATAATATCGTGCTGGTTGATGAGATTAACAGGGCTACTCCGAAAACCCAGAGTGCCTTACTTGAGGCTATGGGAGAAAAACAGGTGACAGTTGAAGGGGAAACATATAAACTCCCCAAACCATTTTTTGTTATAGCTACACAAAACCCTGTTGAGCAATTTGGAACATTTCCCCTCCCTGAATCTCAGATGGATAGATTTATGATGAAAATAAGTATAGGATACCCTTCCAGAGAAGCAGAAAGAGAAATTCTAAAAGGCGGTAGCAAAAGGGAGGAGCTTTACAGAATTAGTCCTATACTGGACAAAGAAGAAGTTATGAAAATACAAAATGAGATTGAACAGGTCTATCTATCAGACAAAGTTATTGAATACATACTGGATATAGTTGAAGCAACCAGAAAATCTAAATATTTTGCCTCTGGACTATCAATCAGAGGAACATTAACTCTGGCAAAAACGGCACGGACAAATGCATATTTTAAAGGCAGAGATTATGTAATTCCTGAGGATATAAAGGAGCTTTTACCTTACACGATACCACACAGGGTGATACTACACGAAATTTATCAAAATACTGACAGCGAGGAACTGATATTATCGGTGGTGGAAAAAATTCCCGTTCCGGCATGATTAAAATAACCAAGGCCGGATGGATATATATAGGGCTTACCATATTTTTAGGGGTTGCAGCTGTAAACACAGGAAATAATCTTGTTTATCTGATAGTTTCTGCAATGCTGAGTTTTATGGGAATTTCTGGATTTTTTGGAAGAAAAAATCTTGATAAGCTTCAGATTGAACTGAAATTCCCTGAAGAGATTTATGCCGGCATTGAAACTCCTGTAAAAATTGTTATAAAAAACAAAAAAAGATTTTTACCCTCTTTTTTGCTGAAAATTAGTATAAATAACCAAAAATCTGTAGTTCCCTATATAGACCCTTCCGGAGAGTTTGACCTGCATTTAACCTTAAAATATAACCGGAGAGGATGGCATATATTAGAGTCTATAGAAATATGTTCAGTCTTCCCGTTTAATTTCTTTGTTAGATGCAAAGAAACTCCTGTTAATCAAAGGTTTATAGTTTTTCCAAAACCTGAAAAATGTAATTTGCTTTTCTTTTACAAGAATACAAAATCAGCAGGAGAATACCAATCAGATATTATAGGCACACAGGGGGAACTTATATCAATAAAGGATTACTCCCCTGGAGACCTTTTAAAGCTAATTCACTGGAAAGCAACAGCAAAAACTGGACAACTAAAAACTAAAGAGCTAACAGAGGAAACTGTGCGTCCTGTTTTGATTGATTTTGAAAATGTAAACATTCCGGATATAGAAAAAAGGATTTCCTGTATAACATACAGCATATTACAGATGCACAAAGAAGGTATTCCCTTTGGACTGAAAATCGGGAATATATTATTTCCTCCTGAGTTTTCCACAGCAAACAAAGTAAAAATACTAACAGCACTGGCAGAATACGGAAAAAATGAAGATTAAACAAATAGTCTTTCTTATAACTTATGTAATAGGGTTTATTGGTTTTTTATCGGTGGCACGGTTTGTTGATTATTTGTATGACATTGTATTTTTAATTTTATTTATTGCAGGTGCTTACTCAGACTACAAAAATAAATATCCTGTCCCCCGTATAGCTTTAAACATTATTTCTCTAATTGTTGTGATTTTTATGGCCACCAGAATAAGTGCAGATAACTTAGTTATACCTTCTATAGAAACGCTTCTTGTTTTACTTGGTATTAAATTTCTGGAAAACAAAGAATTTAGAGATTTTATGCAGATATACATGATTTCTGTATTTCTATTGGCTGGCTCTGCCCTTCTTACGATAGATATATCCTTTATGCTGTTTTTTATTCTGCTATTTTTCCTTGTGGTTATCGGGGCAATACTTCTTACCTATTACACACAGGATAAGGAGCTTGTAATTGAAAAAAGTGTTTTCAAAAAGCTCTTGATAAGGCTTACCATAATTCCTGTGGTAGCAATCCCGTTTACAGCTTTACTATTTATAATTCTTCCAAGAAGTCAGTATCCTGTTTTTAATTTTCTAAACTCTCAATCAACAGGGAGAACAGGATTTTCTGATTCTGTCCAGCTGGGAGATGTTTCTCAGATACAGAAAGACAATACCATTATAATGAGATTAAAAACAGACAAGCCCCTTGATAAAGAAAATACATATTTCAGGGGAATTGTTCTGAACTTTTTTGATGGTCATAGATGGTATAGAAGATTTCTAAGCTCAAAAGAAGAAGTTTCAGGTAAGGTTATTAAACAGGAAATAATATTGGAACCCTATGGAAACAAATACATTTTTGCTATTGATGTTCCTGTTAAATTTAATAGACCTGTCAGAAAATATAATGATTTTACATTTATGAGCTATAGAAGAATTTTTAATAGAATAAAATATACAGCTTTATCCGTGGTTACGAGCAGAATAAAGGTAATAAAAATAGATAAAAGAGGGTATCTGCAATATCCAAAAAACATTAATCCTAAAATCATAAAATTAGCAAAACAGCTTAAAGGCAGAACAGACATTGAAACGGTCCAAAATGTTGTTGGTTATCTGAAAAAATATAAATACTCCCTGAAAAACTTAAAAAAAGGCAAAGACCCTTTATATGACTTTCTGTTTGTTTCTAAAGCAGGAAATTGTGAGTATTTTGCATCTGCAGCTGCTGTTTTGCTCAGAATAGACGGTATTCCGACAAGACTTGTTGCAGGATATCGAGGGGTCAGGTATAACGAGCCGGGAGATTTTTATTATGTGCCCCAGAGTTTTGCACATACATGGATAGAAAGCTATATAGATGGCTACTGGTATAAGTTTGACCCTACACCTTCGTATTCAGCAAGGGTTTTAGAAAAAAGAGAAAAGTCAGTAATCGTGGAAAAAATCAGGGCATTCTGGGAAGCTGTAGAGTATGCATACATAAACATGGTTATAAATTTTGATTTCAGCAAACAAATGAAACTACTAAGAAAAACAAGTTCCATAGCAAAAAGTTTTAGAAACTATTTATCCATAGATAAATATTTGATTATAAAACTTGTTATTTTTACCTCAATTGTTTATCTGATTTTTTATTTTGTCAGGCACAAACCCACTTTATTTTTACCACCTGAAAAAAGATTACTTTATGCGTTTTTGAAAAAAATGGAAAAATACGGTTATAAAAAAGAAATAAACGAAGGTCTTGAAGAGTTTGTAAACAGAATTGATAATGCGGAATTAAAACAGAAAGCCTACAAGTTTGTATTTTTTTATCAAAATATTTACTACAGAGATAAACAATTTACCCCTGAAGAAATAAAGCATCTAAAAGATATTATCCGTGATATCTGAATAGAATGTGTATCTATTTTTACCTGTAAATTTAGAGTGATACATGGCACGGTCTGCATATTTAACAAGGGTTTCCAGTTCAACTGCATCATCAGGAAGAACAGCAATACCTATACTTGCCCCTATATGTATGTAATGACCATTTATAAAAATTGGCTTATCAAGATTTGATAAAAGTTTATAGGCTATTCTAATTATGTCTTCTTTTGAATAAACATCTTTTAATATGACCACAAACTCGTCACCTGCAAGTCTTGCAACAAAATCATCTCTTCTAACAGACTTTTTGAGCCTTTTTGCAACTTCAATCAACAATTTATCTCCGACTTCGTGACCATAAGTATCATTTACTTCCTTAAATCCATCAAGGTCTATGAATAAAAGAGCAATTTTACTATGGTCTCTAAGGGCTTCCTGAATCATCGATCTTAGCTTTATAAAAAAGTAAGTCCTGTTCGGGATTCCAGTGAGGGTATCATAATAGGCAAGGTTTTCCAGTGTTTTTTCCTTATGTTTTCTCATTGTGATATCTGTTATCATAGCTATGTAATTTGTAACCTTCCCATCTGTTTTTACCTGAATTAAAGAAAGCCATACAGGAAAAACCTCACTATTTTTCTTCAGTGCGATAAGCTCACCTTGCCATTTACCTTTTATTTTTACTGAATGCCATATTTTCTGAAATTCCCTGTGTTTAGCCCTAAATATAGGTAAGAATGTTATATCTGTTCCAATAAGGTCTTTTTTACTAAATCCTGTAAGTTCTTCAAGTTCTTTATTAATTCTGAGGACTTTACCGTTGCTATCGGTGATAATAATTCCTTCCAGAGCATTTTCAAAAACTATAGAAGCAAGTTTAAGTTCTTTTTCTGCTACTTTTCTTTCTGTTATGTCTCTTATCAGGAGTTGTATATATTTTTTATCTCTTATTGAAAATACACTTGCAGAAATCTCTGCAGGGAAAAATGTATCATCTGATTTTTTTACATTTGCTTCAAATCTGGAATGGCCTGTGCCCAATAGTTTTGTAAGCAAATATTTAAAATGCTTCTTAAAGTCCTCACTGAAAAGCTCCCTTACATTCATAATTCTAATGTCAAACTTGTTATAACCGAGTTTATAAACTGCTTTTTGATTTGTATCAATAATATTTCCTTCAAGGTCTGTGATAATAATGATGTCATTTGAATACTCAAACAGGTTTCTGTATCTTTCTTCATTTTCAAGGACTTTTTGATAGGCTTTATGAATTTCGGTAATATCGTAAACTATACCTATAAGCTTTTCTTTTGGTGTATTTTCGTGGATGATTTTAGCTTTTTCCTTTATTATTTTTTCTCCACCATAGTTTATTCTGTATTCTATCTCATAAGACCTTTTATACTTTATTGCTTCAAGCCTAACTTCAAAAACAGTTCTTCTATCTTCTGGATCAACAAGCTCTAAAAATTCATTAAAACTCATAACACACTTTTTATCTTTACCACAAAAAATACTCTGAGCCTCTTCAGAAAGGAAAAAGCTAAGAGTATGTGGTTCAAACTCCCAGTATCCTAATCTTGCCAGTTCCTGTGCTTCATGGAGCTTTTCTTTTGTTTCCTTAAGTTTTTCTATTGTTTCTTTAAGCTGTTTTTCTCTTAAAAGTCTATTTGTGATATCCCTGAATATACCAAGAACTGCAGGTTTACCTTCATATGTGATTACAGAGGGGTTAAACTCAAATATCCGTTCCTGACCATCTTTTGTTTTTAATTTAATCTGAAAATCTTTTTCTTTTTCTAATAACTCATCAAGATTAAGACCCATTATTTGATATAGGCTTTTATCCTTAATTTCTTCAGGATCATAACCTAAAATTTCCTTAATTTTTGCATTGGCATACTTTATTTTATTTTCCTGAAGAATCAAAATAATCTCATTAACACCTTCAACGATGGAATGCCATTTTTCCTCACTTTCTTTAAGTTTTTCTTCTTTTTTCTCTTTGTTTCTTATCCACTGGTAAAAGGCAATAATAGTTAAAACAACTCCCGGAAGTTTTACAGCAATTTCTGAAAAAAGTAAGTAATGTAATTTTTCATTTGTTAAAAAATAGGAAATAAAATTTGCCTGACCTGCGAGTATCAAAATAAAACCAAGATTTACTTTATAATAAACTTCCGGAATATCTTTGAGTCTTTGGGTTAGATAATAAGCTCCAATGAGTACAAGAATTATAATTGAATTAGGAACAAGAACAGAATAATCAATATTTTCCCTAAGCCCAAAATAATATATGTTGAATACAATTATCAGTATTACTAAGATTGAGGATAAGAAAACTCTTAACATATTTTTAATTTTATTAATAAGAAAAAATTTTCAACTTTTCTTATTATAACTTATAATAAGATTTGTTTTAAATTTTTCGGTTATTGTTATATAATTATAAGTTGAATTTGATTAAAATGAATAGGGGGAGAAAATGGCAAGTAAAAAAACCATTTTAAGTATAGCGATAGATAGAGACTTACTGGCCAAGCTTAAGAAGCTATCCGAAGAAAAGGCATCTTCTGTCTCAAAGTTAATAAGTAACTTAATAGAAGAAGCACTATATCTGGAAGAGAATGTTTTTAAAGACGATATATATCAGAATATTGACTGGCTCAGTGAAGAATGGAGAGATAAGCTACAGGTTTTGTTTACAAAAGTTCTTGATACTACTCCAGACCCAATATGGATTAAAGATTTAAACCTAAAATTTATCTACGTAAATCAGGCATTTGAAAAAGCCTTTGGTGTTAAAAGGGAAGATGTAATCGGTAAAGGAGATGTTGAGGTATTACCTCCTGATGTTGCTAAAGAGTGTATATACTCTGATATGAAAGCCCTTGAGAAAAAAGAATCTTCACACTCTATAGAAAAAGTTCCTTCAAAAAATGGTAAAGAAATTATATTTGATGTAATTAAAACTCCTATATTTGATAGGACAGGAAAGCTAATTGCCATTCTGGGAATATCAAGGGATATAACAGAAATAATAAATATTCAGAAAGAGCTTGAAAGGAAGAACAAAGAGCTTGAGGAAGCATATCAACAGCTAAGGAATATATATGAATATGACGTGGTAACAGGTCTTCTAAACAAAGAAAAATTTATACAAGAAATACGTAAAAAATTGGATAAAGCAAATAGCAAAGATAGATTTGAGTTTATTTTAATGGAAGTATCTAACTTAATATATGCAAATGAAGTTTATGGCTATGAATTTGGTAACAAAATTTTAAAAGAGTTTGCTGAAGCATTAAAAAAAGCCCTTGAAGAAAACAATTTTGAGTTTGTATTGGGAAAGTTAAGCGGTAATAAATTTGGTCTTTTAGTAAAAAGTGAGGTTTCTGATAGAAGACTTCTAAGAAAATTTTTAAATTTCTTGAAAAATCTAAGAATACTTACTCCTGATGATAATTACTTTATACCAAAAATCAGTTTTGTTATTAAAGATATTACTAAAAAAGACAAAGATGATTTTGAAAAACTAATTGTTTATATGGAAGATATTCTTTCAAGAGTTAGAGAAAATAGAAGAAAAAATTATTTGATACTAAGAAATAATATGTCTATCTATGAAAAAGCAATAGAAGCCCAGAAAAAACTCAAAGAAGAAATAGAAACAGGTAAATTTTCCCCATCCCTTAAGCCTATTGTTGAATTGAGCACAGGGAATAAAGTTTCTTATGAAGTTTCCTGTGGATTAAGCGATATTA
Organism: Persephonella sp.; assembly: GCF_027023985.1. Lineage (NCBI taxonomy): Bacteria > Pseudomonadati > Aquificota > Aquificia > Aquificales > Hydrogenothermaceae > Persephonella > Persephonella sp. Next base: position 83,829 of record NZ_JALVTW010000025.1, read on the forward strand.
AAGATGAAAATTTATGTCATTTATTGGACAGCAGTTATATTGAAGCACCTCTCAGTCAGTTAGATGAAAAGATAATCCAGCTTGTGAAAAGAAAGGTTTATCCAAAACTAAAAGATAATGAAAAAGTATTCTTAAAATTAAGGCAACAATCTATTGAATTGATGCTCAATATGCCTGACTCAGATATTACAAAAGATGTCCTTTATATAAAGGACAAAGCTGTTTTTGAAATTTCAGAAGACACATTTGTAAAAAATATTGGAACACTCCATGAATTAAAAAATTCTTATAATTTACAGTTTTGCTTAGATGAATTCGGAACAGGTAATGCCTCTATAAAAAATCTAATCAGAATGCTTGAATATGAAATGTTCCAGTATATAAAAATAAGTGAAAGTTTTATAAGAACATCTATGGTTTCAGCAAAAAGAAAAAGAGTTTTAAAAGGTGTGATAGCTGTTACCTCAGAATTCGGAATAAAAACCATTGCATCCGGTATATCTTCCGAGAAATTGCTGGATTTTGTAAAAGAAATAGGCTTTGATTATGCAACAGGAAAGTTATTTAATGAAGAAAAAAAGATATTTTAGAATTTAAAGCGGGAAGGGGAGGAGGAAAACAAGCAACTACGCCACATTAATCAGATTAAACCTATCTGCATATTTACTAAAGATAAGTTCTTTTAACAACGGATGTTTTTCTAACTTTGGGTCTTTGCTTATCAGTTCTTCAGCTTCTTTTTTAGCATATTCAAGGATTATTCTATCTTTGGGACGGGTAAAATCC